>JAJRUR010000061.1 GCA_024277695.1 Bacteroidota bacterium
GTACACCTGAGATAGCCCAAATCGAAATAAAAACAACTCCTATACTCGACTATCAAGAACAAATCCAATTAGAGATAGTAAGCGAATTGCCCAATGGCATCCAAGCGAAGCTAGATAGGACGAGTATAATGCCCGGCGAATCCGCTTTTATTGATCTCAACGTGGCCAAAGACGCTGTGAGCGAAATGATCCCTATCGATGTACTGATCACTTCAGATACTTTCACTTATGTACAGAGTCTATTCATAGATATAAAATCCTCAGATTATTCAGACCTCAAATTAATAAAACCTGAAAATGGTCTTAGCGGAGCCGGTAATTCGCAAATTTTTGAGTGGCAAAATTCTGTAAATGCCGATTACTATCGCTTTGAGCTGGCTACGGATCCGCTCTTTGAGACTATCGTCCATGAAGCCGACCAAATCGAACAAAGCCAACTAAACATCAGTGAGATCGAACTGGAAAGCAATACAGTATATTACTGGAGGCTGATACCATTTAATAATGACTGCAAAATCGGTCAAGCATCAGCTACATCCAGTTTTAAAACGGGGATATTTAGCTGTCAGGGTATAGCTAGTCAGGATGTACCTAAGACGGTAACCAATAAAGTGGATACCGCCTATTCTACCATAGAAGTTCTCGATGATTTTGTCATCGAAGATGTCAATATTTCCAACCTTAAAGGTGCACATGGCAATGTAAGTGACCTCATCATCTCCCTTATCGGTCCCAATGGAGACCGCGCAAGACTACTCTCCAGAAAGTGTTTTGGTCAGACCAGCTATCAAATACGATTTGATGACGACGTATTGACGCAAGTCTCCTGTCCGGTAAACTTAAATAAAAATGTACAACCAAAAGATCCTCTCAGCGTATTTGACGGGATCAATGCCAAAGGAGCTTGGACGCTAGAAATACGAGATGCTCAGGCAGGAAATGGAGGAATCCTCAACGAATGGAGTATAGAGTTCTGTAGTAGTCAGGCTGTTCCGGCGCCTACTATTGTGAGCCTCCAAGGACTACAACTCAAAGAAAAAGAAAGCAAAACCATCGATCAGAACTTGCTAGCGGTCTCTAGTAATCAATTTAATCCATCCGAGCTTGTTTATACCATCGTCAATGCCACCCAATATGGTGATTTGTATTTGGGTACTCAGAAACTGCTAGTCGGTGATCAGTTTACACAACAAGATATCGATGATAATCGGCTAGAATATCGTCATACAGGAGCTTATCGATTTGGAGATTTCTTCAGCTTTTCGGTAACCAGTCCGGATGGCGGTTGGTTAGGCGGACAAGACTTTCTAATTACAATCGAAAAGTCTACATCCGCTACGAGCCCCGTAGAAGAACTCGGCATACGCATATACCCCAATCCGACAAGTCATCAGATCACTATAGAGATACCCGACGCTCTAGACAAGGATATGAACCTCAGAATCTTTGATCTGAGCGGAAGACAAGTTTTGCAATCCAATAATCTGCAAGCCGGTCAAACCAAAACCATCGGCTTGGAGCAATTGGCCAATGGATTCTATACCATTCAACTTTATAACAAGGACATAAAAGCCATAACGAAACTCATCATCCAAAAGTGATCTTTCTAATATAGAATAAGAAGAGGAGCTAAAAAAGTAGCTCCTCTTCTTGTTTTGGGTGTTATTCTCCCCCCAAATTGATCGATTATAACAGAGATTTGGGTATCGGTAAGACTATCAACTCAAGTCTAACTCAAAAAAAGGTAGCGACCCAAGTCACCACCTTTAGTAGACCCACTAGGACTCGAACCTAGAATGACGGCACCAAAAACCGGAGTGTTGCCAATTACACCATGGGTCTAATTTGGCCACAAAGCTAATACTAACTATATAATTATGCAAGCGGTAAGCTTATTTTTTATTAAAAAAAGAAGCCGAAGTGATCAGACGGAAGTAATGGTTATTCTTCCTCATATAAACTATATATGTCAGCCAATTCACGTCCATAGCCATTATAATCCAAGCCATATCCTACAACAAATGCATTGGGTATCTCAAAACCCACATATCGAGGAGGGAGATCTCCTTTGAAGACTTCAGGTTTGAGCAAAAGAGTTGCAATGCGTACAGATGCACATCCTCGCTCATCCAAATAGTTTTGAAGATAATGTACAGTCTGGCCTGAATCGACGATATCCTCTACGATCACCACGTGACGCCCTCGGAGTTTTTCGAGATCAAAATGAGCACTAAGCTCTACGCCATGAGCTCGTTGAGTCCCTGTGTATGAGCTACACTGCACGAACTCTAATTCGAGAGGTATAGAACAAGATCGAACGAGATCAGCCAAAAAGACAAAAGAACCATTCAATACACCTATAAAGACCGGATCTTTTTGGGCATAATCGGCGGAGAGTTCATCGCCCAACTGCTTTATCCTCCTAGTCAGTTTGTGCTGGTTGATTAAGGGTTTAAAACGGAGGTCTAACACCTCAATGAGCGAATTGGGCTTCATAGTATTAACGTATATATAAAAATAATTTCACTATATGAGTAACTTTTTATTACTTTATCGTCCAAACAGAGATAGGACTCTGATAATAATTGGTCAAATATAAGCACTTGGGACATTAAAAATCCAATAAACATATCAGATGAGGAGTTGGTGGTCAAATATTTACAGTTACAAAAGACTGTTTACTTTGACATGTTGTATGAAAGATATGCAAAAAAAGTATATGCTAAGTCTCTCTCGATGTTAAAAAATACAGATGAGGCAGAAGATGCTGTACATGATATTTTTATGAAAATACTCCTAAAATTATCAAAATTTAATTTGCGGAGCAAGTTTTCGACCTGGTTATATGCGATTACTTACAATCACTGTATCGATAAGATCAGGCTGAACAAAAAGCGGAATATCAACCAAATAGAGGATGAAATGCTCGACATCCCGGATGGGACAGAAGATAATGAAAAGTTCTTGCTCGAGATAAAGGTCGAGCGTCTTGGTACTATTTTGGAAAAAATACCAAAAGAAGATAAGGCGATACTTATGATGAAATATCTTGAAGAGATGAAAATAAAAGAAATTGCCCAAATCACACAGCGCACAGATAGTGCTATAAAAATGCAGCTCAAAAGGGCAAGACACAAACTAGAAAGAATATACTATCAACTTTATAAAGACTAATCATGGAGAGAAATAATTTTCAAGAACTCGAATACCGAGCACTACAAGAAATAGAAAAGCTGCCGCCACAGGCCAAAAATCGACTCGATTCCGATCGAAGTATATTTCAGTTCATCGGTGATATGGTACAACTTTTTATACCCGACCTACTCAATACACTTGCTGATCTGACATCGGGATCATCCAAAC
>JAJRUR010000062.1 GCA_024277695.1 Bacteroidota bacterium
AGACCGTTCGATATCAAAGTGACTGACATTGACTTCGGCAGTTGTCGTCCAATGTAGGACATTCGTCTCCTCGATACGCCTACCACTAAAGGCTATTAATTCTAGAGGCAGAGCTGTAGTAGCGTCTGTCAATGCAAAATAAGAAAATCCTGAAAATGCTCCCGTAAAGCTATACTTTGCCCCCGTTTCGTATTCGTTTTGGACTGTTGCGGCATCAATGATGACATCCGATGATGTCGCAGAAGCCAAAGGGACAGAAGATTTGACGATATTGAGAGATGCCGGACTCGGCCATACATTCATTTCATTCTGTGTATAATACAGACTCACTTCGTACTGTACCATAGGATTGTCTGCCGTAATTTGGAGGGTTTTATCTGTATAAAATTTGCCTGTAGCAAATCCTGCAACTTGCCTTCCCGTACCTTGGGTAACCACTTCTGCAGTAATGCAGCCTGCATCCGTGTCGGTATTAAATACACTGGCAATAATATCGCCCGAAGCGTCATAAAAATGTGCACTCTCTCCCATACCTAGATTAGAGCGTTGCATTTGGCCCGTTTGGGTAGCAATCGGAGCTTTAAAATCTCCTTTGACTTGTACATCATCTACTTGCCACCAGTAGTCAAAATCACCCTGCCACACAAACTTGATGGTAACTGTAGCCTGATTATCTGCGACAGAACTAATATCAATGCTCACCATTTCTCCATTCGGTGATTCAGCATTGACAGCCAAAGCATCATTGTTACTCACCGTAAAATCCGTAAAATTGATACCGTCATTACTTACTTTTACTCTCGTCAAGTCATTAACATATTTTCTAAAATACTGTTCAAATTCTACGCGCACATTACTATAATTGGCACAATTGAGTACTGGCAAAACCACTTCTGCATGCTCGGGTTTACCATCGTCACCATATCTATCGGACGGAAAGGTCATCCATCCGTTGGCACTGGAAGTTGAGTTTATTGGGGCACCGGAGTGATTGTTCGGTTGAGAACTATCGTCATTTACCCAGTTACCACCCGGAGGATTGGCCAGGTCATTTAAAGTCCACCCGGCAGGTATCCCTCCTGCAAAGTCTTCGGAGAGCAGTATGACTCCGGCATTGACCATAGTAGGGTCACCATCATCATCTGATATGGTATACATATATTGTGCAACACTCCCTGCTGAAGCATTGGCACCATTTGGAGGTACAGTAAGATCTAAAACTACGGTTTCGTCTATTTCCATAAGGGCATCATCCAAAATTCTTAATCGTGCAAACTGTGTGAGCGCACCACCATTGGTAAACTGGACAAAAGGATCTACGAGTACAAAATCGAAATTTTCGGTAGCAGTGCTTGCTCCATTGATACTGAGATTGACCGTTACGCTAGAAGATGGATTGCCCGAAAGGGTGATGGGTATTTGCACCTCTGTATAATCAACCATACAAGTCCCATCTGTATTGACACCAGCTGTTTCTGAACCGTTTCCGACTCCTCCGTCCCCAAAATTTGCTTTTAGTTGTTGAAAAGTTCCGGTAGTATACAGCCCTCTACCGTGCGTAGCTGCCGAGACTAAGTTGTCCGACTTGCGAACCTGTAGCATATCGGTACGCACATTGGCTAGACCGGTATTTGTAGGGTCCCACATGGTGGCTGTACCACTAATATTGTCCGTTGACCAAACCCCTAACTCTGTTGCCAATAATATCTGGGTCGGGTTACCGGGTGCAAAGATACCCCAGCGTACAGGCATATCGGGCAGGTTATTATCTAGCACGGTCCAGACGGAACCACCATTCGTCGTCTCTACAATCTGATCTACACCATAACTGGAGGATGTTGCGATGATGTGGTTTTCGTTGCCATCTTCTATATCAATACTACTGATATATCCGGAACCTAAGCTTGCCTTGACCAGTGTAGCAGTCTTACTCGTACCGGTATGTGCATTATCGACATAATATATTTCACCATTTTCAAAACCGAAGTAGATACGGTTATCCATATTAGGTGATTGAGTAACAGCAGATACGAGTCCGGGGAAGTTATTTACGGTAACCTGGTCAAAAGAACTACCGCCGGATGCAGGGTCATTCCATCTCAGATAGTTATTTGCACTATGTGCGGCATATAATTTTTGTGCGGTATCGTCATAGTCTGTAGGATTGATAAATCGTCCACCGCCTTGATCCGGGATTCCCACAAAAGAATTTCCTCCATTGGTAGAAATATAATAATTATTATTGGTAAAAGCTGTGATCTGGATATTACTGTTATTCTGATCTATATGTGGGATACCTCCATCTCCACCTGTCACTTCGGTTGTAGAGTTGATGCCCGGCATAGTATATTTTTGTGTACCATTATCCTGGTTGCCCATCAAAAAATAATCCGATCCTACATCGGGGTGATTTGCACAGCCATAGCCTTGCGTGACATTGTAGCCGCTATTTCTGCTTGCCCAAGGTGGATCTGCTGCCCAAGCATCGGATGAGTAATATACTCCTCCATCGTTAGAGTTGATCATCTCTACCGTAGAGCCGGGGCGACGTAAAAGATTGTGTTGATCTGCATGCACAAGGGCATCACAACTACCCGTCCAATAAGAGATTAAAGACCAACCGGTACCTCCATCCGTGGATCGATAGAGATCTATACCACCTACGATGACTGCATTGGAGTCATCTTCTTTGACCTGAAGGATGAGATCATACCATCCTTGGTTTCTCGAAAAATCAATGACATCCGGTGTACAATCTTGTTTGGTATATAATGGTATAGTTTTATTGACCCAAGTGGCTCCTCCATCTTCTGACTTGATGAGCCAGACTATTGCACCGTTATAACTGACGGCATAGACATGTTGGCTATTGGAGGGGGCGCAAGCGATTTCTACACGAGCACCTCCTGTTGGTATTGTAAGTTGGGACCAGTTCACACCATTATCCGTGGACTTGAATATTTTGCCATTATTAGTACCGGCATACAGATCACCATTTGCTGCTTTTTCCAAGTCTCTAACTATCTCTCCACCCAGTTTTTGAAATACCCAAGTGGCTCCTCCATCTGTTGACCGATGCAATCCTGAGTGCGTACCTGTAAGTACTGCACCGTCATCTGCCACGATAATATCACTGTTGTAGCTAAAGTTAGAATTAGCTGTACTAGGCAGCTGACTCCAACTCGCTCCTCCGTCAGTGGATTTCCATATACCATCCCCTTGAACAGCATCGAAATTGTTAAATCCCTCTCCAGTTCCTACATAAAATGTCATAGTATTCGTAGGATCATAGTCTATGCAAACTATGGCTAGATTGTCCCAAAAGTCATCAATTTTTGTCCATCCTCCATCGATCGTGATGTTGTCATTGCGCCACAAACCACCTGCAACACTTCCGGCAAAAACAACTTGATTGTTCGGATCATTCGGATCAAACATTAGGGCTCTGGTACGTCCTGCTACATTATCAGGTCCTCGCTCATCCCAAGCCACTCCGGGTATGGGATTACCACTGACTTGAGATTGTAATGCTATTTCGCGTTGTCTTGCCTCCGTATATTTTCGAGCTTTGACGAGGCGTTTTCTCGGCACATACCCCAAGGCCGGATCCTTGGTCATATCGATTTCGTGTTGAATTCGGGCTTGTGTAGCTTCGTATTTAGTAGAATGCTTCTTATTGGTGTCGCGGTGCGTAGGATTCCTATGGTATAACAGCACTATCCCTACAGCTAGAAATAAAAATAAATATTTTTTCATTTTTGTAAATTATGAAGAATGTAATAAGAAAAAGGGAGTGGTTTGGCTGCAAAGGTAACACAAGTCCATCAAATTCATACCAAACGAGCTATTAATTATTATTAGCTTGTTTTTAGCTATTTTTGTGCGATGGTAAAGACAGAAAGGATAGTAGAGCTCAATATCTATACAAAAGCCTTTGAGCTGATGGCTACAGCCAAGGCTATGACGGAGCTTTATGAAGAAAAAATGAAGCTGGTCGGAAAGTACGTACATGCTACCTCTAGAGGTCACGAAGCGATTCAGATAGCACTCGGGATGCAATTACTGCCTCAAGACTTTGTATCACCCTATTACAGAGATGATGCACTATTATTGGGCCTTGGATTATGTCCTTATGACTTGATGTTGCAATTACTTGTAAAGCGAGATGATCCATTTTCCGGAGGGCGGATATATTATAGTCATCCAAGCTTACGTGCATCGGATAAGCCAAAGATGATTTTTCAGTCTTCAGCTACCGGCATGCAAGCTATACCCGCTACAGGGATAGCGATGGGTATGCAATATAAGGAGAAGATAGGTTTGGATACCGGGAGTAGTCCCATTGTAGTATGCTCACTGGGAGATGCATCTGTAACTGAAGGAGAGGTGGCTGAGGCATTTCAGATGGCTGCCCTAAAACAGTTGCCGATCATCTATCTAGTCCAAGATAATGGATGGGATATCTCTGCCACGGTAGATGAGGTGCGCTCTCAAGATGCTGCGAGATATGCTGATGGTTTTGTCGGTTTGGAGTCGAGGAGTATTGATGGTACTGATTTTGGAGCGTGCTATACGACTTTGGAAGAGATAATGAAGATTGTCCGTACTGAGCGAAGACCATTTTTGGTCCATGCTCGTGTTCCGTTACTCAACCACCATACCAGTGGCGTACGTATGGAATGGTACCGTGATGACTTAGAGGCACATAGAGCTCGAGACCCTTATCCAAAACTCCAAAAGGAACTCCTCGAAGCCGGACTTTCCTCAGAGCAGATCCAAGAGATAGAACAAAGAGCCAAAATACGCGTTGCTGAGGACTTGGACAGGGCGATACACAGTAAGGATCCGGAGCCTTCCGATCTATATACTCATGACTTTGCTCCGACCCCTATTGTAACAGAGCAAGGCACGCGACTGCCCAAAGGAGCAGAAGAAAAAGTCATGGTGGACTGCGGTTTGTTTGCGGTGAAGTCTCTATTGCAAAATCATAAAGAGTGCTTGTTTTACGGACAGGATGTCGGTGCCCGTATTGGTGGTGTTTTTAGAGAGGCAGCTACACTGGCAGATACTTTTGGCAGTGACCGAGTATTTAATACGGCGATTCAAGAGGCTTTTATTATAGGCAGTACCGTAGGTATGTCAGCTGTTGGATTGAAACCTATTGTAGAAGTGCAGTTTGCGGACTATATCTGGCCGGGGCTCAATCAATTATTTACGGAAGTGAGCAGATCTTGCTATCTTTCTAACGGAAAATGGCCTGTAAGTATGGTCTTACGTGTACCGACAGGTGCTTATGGCAGTGGTGGTCCATATCACTCTTCGAGTGTGGAGTCTGTAGTATGTAACATCCGTGGGCTCAAAATCGTTTATCCATCAAATGGAGCAGATTTATATGGCTTACTCAGAGCCGCGTATTATGACCCCAATCCGGTAGTAGTTTTTGAACATAAAGGGCTGTACTGGTCCAAAATTCCTGGGACAGATCTAGCCAAAAGTCCTCTCCCCAGTGAGGATTATTGTATTCCGATAGGAAAAGCACATATCCTCAAACCCTGCAAAGCCGATAAAAATAGTATGTGTATCATCAGCTATGGAATGGGAGTACATTGGGCTATTGAAGCATCAGAAAAGATAGAAGCAGCTATAGAGATCGTTGATTTGAGATCGCTCTATCCACTGGACGAAGAACTGATCTACGCTGTCGTGCGCAAACATGGCAAATGCCTCGTCATCACAGAAGAGCCGGTAAGTAATAGTTTTGCACAAAGTATCGCTGCCCGTATCCAAGAACACTGTTTTGAGGCACTGGATGCTCCCGTGGTCACTATCGGCTCAGCAGATATGCCCGCCATTCCACTCAACCAAATTTTGGAAAGAGAGATGGTGCTCCATAGTGCCAAAGTGGCCCAAGCTATTCAAAAATTATTGGATTACTGATAGAGGATCTTTGGTGTATGCAACTATTTGCTCTTCCATGTCGTCTATCATTAAAAAAATATAAGCAATGAAAATCCATGCCCTCATACTATGTTTATGCATGATCCAACTGACCCAAGCTCAAAATACCGAGACTCGAGATTTGTCCTCCTTTAGGAGCTTAGATGCTTCAGGTAGTTTTGATATCACACTGGTCAGAAGTGATCAAAACAGGATTGAAATCCAAAGCCAACAGGTAGCAGTCAAAGACATCATAACACAAGTAGTTGGCGGTAGGCTCAAAGTGCATTATACCAAGCGCGTAAATAGACTTCGCAAAAAGCATACAGATATCACACTCTATTACAATTATTTGGACAACATTGAACTCAGCGCTTCAGCTGAAGTGATGAGTGCAGACCCCTTAGTAGTCGATCAACTAGACTTGGATTTAAGTTCGGGAGCAGATCTACAACTCGAAATTAAGACAAACACATTAGAAGTTAATATGAGTTCCGGAGCAGACATGCAGCTTAGTGGCCAATGTCGCTACCAAAACATCGATTTGAGTTCAGGAGCACATTACAAGGCACTCCAACTGCAGAGTGATGCGGCAGATGTCGATCTCTCTTCAGGGTCTTTAGCCAAAATTCGGATCAAATCTAAACTCATAGCTGACTCCAGTTCAGGAGCTACCCTACGATATTTGGGCAAACCTGCACAAATCAATGTACACAGTAGCTCCGGAGGTACCATAAAACAGCTACCCTAGTTCGGACATAGTACTTTATTTATAGGTTGAAGCATATCCTTGCTATTCGGGAGACCAAGCAGGCACAAATAAAAAGAAATTTGTTTTGTCTGATTTAGACATTATGCTATTTCTTCATTGGGATTATATATACATTATCATATTATGTTATATATTTGTATATTAATCATTAACAAATTAAACATAAATCAAATGAAAAGATCACTACACAGTTTATTATTTTTCTTTATAACAATGGGAGTGTGCCAAAGCCAAATATTGAACAATTCTTTTGAAGAATGGTATGCAACTACAGAATACGAGCAACCTATAGATATGCGTACGAGCAATGCTAATAATTTTATAGCCGGAGAAACTCCTAATGTAACCAAAGTAAATGGTTTGGACGGATTTGCTGCGCGAGTGATAGGAGTCCGACTCTTTGGTATTTTGACATTTCCAGGAGTAGTAGGTACTGAAGAGCTACTGACCGATGGAATCGAAAAAGTACCTTATACAGGGATGCCGGACGGAGTAGAAGCCGTAGTTCGTCACAATGTACAACCCGGTGATACTTCAAAAATAGTGTTTGGCTTTTTTAAGCAAGGTACGCTCATCAATTCCGGAACGATGGAACTGACGGGTATCCAAGACCAATTTGTACAAGTGGATTTGGATTTTCCGGATTTTTCAGAGGCTCCGGATGAGATATATTGGGCGATATTAAGTAGTGGGATCGATATACCGAATGCAGATAGTTGGATCGAGGTAGATCATATCAATTTTACAGGTGGTGCTCCTCAACTCGCCAACAACGGATTTAATGCTTGGGAAGAAAGAGGATGGGAGGATCCGGTAAACTGGTTTTCGACAAATAAATTTACTTCGACTATCTATAATATAGATGGAGTGAGCAAAACAAGTGATGCACATCACGGAAACTGGGCTATGCGTATGGAAAGCAGTACCGACGACGAATTTATGGCTATTAATATCTCCGGTATTTTTTTGACGGATTATCCTGAAGTATTTAATGATAACAGCTCTAGAGAGTATTCCATAGCTACCGAAGGGAACAATACGCTACGAGGGTGGTACAAATATACACCCAATGGAAATCTAGATCATGCAGCCGTTGGAGTACTACACAATGACCCGGATGCTCCATTTGATGCTGAGGTGCTGGAATTATTGCCCGCAGAAGAATGGACAAAATTTGAGCTTGTCTTTCCGGGAGGTGCTGACTCTATCATTATTCAAGCAGCAGCCGGTCTTGACGAGCAAATCGAAAACTTTACCAATGTCGGTGGTAGCGTTTTATTACTCGATCATCTCAGCTTGGATATGACTGTAGCAAGTGAATATTTGACAACTTTAGCAGCAGATATCAAGTACTTGAGCCAATCACATACGGTACAATTAAGCTTTGATCCAACGTATCCTGTCGCACAATTTGAACTATTTGATATGCAAGGACGAAAAATAGCACAACAGGATGTATCCAATCAAAATCATATCGAGATACCATTAGCTCCTTTGGTGCAAGGAGTTTATCTGATAAGAATTAAAACGAATGAAGCTATGGGATCAAAAAAGATTTTTGTACCGGGACATTAAAAATCCCATAGATAAATAAAAAAGAGCTTAGAGGGTCGTGACCCTCTAAGCTCTTTTTTTGTGTAAGCTTGCTTAAAATATCTATCAGACAGCAAAGCTTTCGCCACATCCACAAGTCCGTTCGGCATTAGGATTGTTAAAATAAAACCCTTTGCCGTTGAGACCACCGGAAAACTCCAATGTGGTATTACATAGATATAAAAAGCTCTTTAAATCCGTCACTATCTTGATACCGTTGTCCTCAAAAACTTGGTCGTTTTCTTGGAGTTCATTATCAAAATCCATTTTGTAAGACAGCCCTGAACAGCCTCCACTGGTTACAGAAACACGGACAAAGTAATCCTCACCCAAGCTTTCTTGTTGGACCAATTCGAGTACTTTTTCTTTGGCCGAATCAGCTACGAATAACATAATTTAAGCATTTTTTGATTTATAATCTTCGATGGCACCTTTAATGGCATCTTCAGCAAGTACAGAGCAGTGGATCTTGACCGGTGGTAAGGCAAGCTCCTCAACAATATCCATGTTGTCGATTTGGACTGCTTCATCGATGGTTTTTCCCTTGAGCCATTCTGTCGCTAAGGATGAAGATGCTATGGCAGAGCCACATCCAAAGGTTTTGAATTTGGCATCTTTGATGATACCGGTTTGGTCATCGACTTCTATTTGTAGTCTCATGACATCACCACATTCCGGTGCACCGACTAATCCTGTACCAACATTCTTTTTGTCTTTGTCCAGAGTCCCTACATTTTTAGGGTTTTTGAAGTGTTCGAGTACTTTTTCAGAGTAAGCCATAATGATTGATTTTTGATTTTTGATTATTTTAATAACAGAAAAAATATATCTAGTGTTCCGTCCACACAACCTTTTCCAGATCGACACCTTCTTTGTACATCTCCCAAATAGGACTGAGATCTCTCATGTGATTTACTCCTTTAGTAATCGCCTCAATCGTTCTGTCGATCTCTTCTTCTGTCGTAAAGCGACCCAAACTGAAGCGTATCGATGAGTGCGCCAGATCATCACCTAAGCCTAAAGCGATCAGTACATAGGATGGTTCTAGGGATGCCGAAGTACAAGCGGATCCTGAAGATACTGCGATCTCTTGGTTAAAAGTCATCATCAGACCTTCTCCCTCTACATGTTTAAACGAAATATTGGTCACATGGGGCATTCGATGCTTTTGATTTCCATTGACATATACTTCTTCCATACGAGATAGACCGGCTTCCAATTTGTCCCTCAGCCGACTCAGCCGCTCTGCATCTTGTTGCATTTCTTCTTTGGCCAATACTGCTGCCTTTCCAAAACCTACTATAGCAGGTACGTTTAGTGTTCCACTACGCATGCCTCGCTCATGACCTCCCCCATCGATTTGAGCCGTTACTTTGACACGTGGATTTTTTCGATGGACAAATAGTGCTCCTATCCCTTTGGGACCATACATCTTATGCGCAGAAAAAGCCATTAGGTGGATACCAAGTTCTTTTGGAAGTACAGGAATTTTGCCCACAGCTTGGGTAGCATCACTAAAAAAGAGGACACCGTGTTTATTGCAAATGGCTCCTATCTCTTTCATAGGCTGAATGACACCGGTTTCATTATTGGCATACATCACAGAAACCAATATCGTATTATCTTTGATGGCTGCTTCTAGTTTTTGCAGATCGACTAATCCGTCTTCATTGACATCCAGATAGGTCACTTCGCCACCCATTTTCTCTATCTTTTTGCAACTGTCCAGCACTGCCTTATGCTCTGTAGTGAGTGTGATGATATGATTACCCTTTCTGTGGTACATTTCAAATACCCCTTTGAGGGCTAGATTATCAGCCTCTGTGGCTCCGGAAGTAAAAATAATCTCCTTGGGGTCCACACCGATCAGATCTGCTATCTGTGCTCTACCCTGATCTACGGCATCTTCTGCTATCCAACCATAAGGGTGAGATCGACTTGCTGCATTGCCCGGTTTGTCATAAAAGTATGGCAGCATAGCATCCACTACTCTGGGGTCGCAAGGTGTGGTCGCATTGTTATCTAAGTATATGTGTTGTATTGCCATTTTGCTTAATTAGATTAGTTCTAAATTACAAATTTAACATAATAATCCTAAAAGTAGTTGTGACATCGGGTTATTTTTTTTTGTTGAAAGTACTCAGCTCCGAATAGAAACATATCTTTGTTCTTATGAACAGATCGGATATATATAAGGAAACCGGTGAAAGTATAAACTATCAAGACTGGGAGAAGAAGTTTTACCAAGAACTTAAAAGATCCGGGCTTCAAGATAGAAACCAACAGACCAAGGATCGTATGAAGCTCGCTCCCATATATGCTGAGTCACTAGTACAGAGCATCGGCAAAGAAAGGATCTCATGGCTTCGTGGGATCAACTTTGGCTCTGGTGCATCTGCCCAGTCCGTCCAATCCGCTTTGATGCAGGGGATCGATGCACCTCTATTCCGGATCGATCACTCCCAAGACACTAAAGTGCTTCTCGAAGGAGTCATAGATGAATATGTCCAAACGATTTTGGAATTTTCTGAAGCAGATCAGATACAGGACACATTGGATTGGCTAGAAAGTAGCGGGAGGGCAAACAGTATCATTTGGCTGTCGGGCGATGGAGTATTTTCCGAAAGGGTCAAATGTCTTGTCCGGGAGTCGATAGGTTTTGGAGAGCAAGATATGGATAGATCCTTGGCAGACATACTTTGTCGCTGTGTTACAATGGTCAAAGCAAATGGAATAGACGTACTGAAGCATATGGTTGTCCGGTTGGTAACCACAAAGGATTATTATAGCACTATCAGCAAGTTCTTAGCTATGAGGATTCTCTGGTCAAATCTACTTGCTGCACTGCAGTTGGAAGCCACTAGCCTATGGATTGATGCATTGATACCGATAGATGAGGAGCACTATGATCAAGACCATCAACTCATACTATCGACCGGACAGCTAATTTCTGCAATTTTGGGATTAGCAGATCGCGTAGCTGTCCAATCCGGTACATCGAGCAAATATCAACGATTACACATCAATATACAGCAGCTTTTGCGTCTTGAAAGTCTATTTGATCGCTATCCTTATCCTAGCTCAGGCAGCTATTATTTTGAGAATGTAAGTGAGCAGATAGCAGCATCGGCATGGGAGATTTTTAAAAAAACAGCAGGCGGAATGTAAGAGAGTCGTAAAAACTGTGTTAGAGAATTTACAAAATCCGCCTGCTGCGATAAACATAAGCGTATTTTGTGGATAATTTTTTGAAGAAAATCTTAAAATAAAATATATATTTCTTAATATTATCCTGTGGCGAAGAGTAAACATCATTGGAATCCTCATCCGGAGAAGTATAAGACGAACCGGATACTTCTGACCGACCGAGAACTCGTAAAAGAGATACAGTCTGCTAACAGAGCAGCATTGGCGCAAGCTATTACACGTGTAGAGACCCAATCTATCCGCGAGATGAGTGAGCAGAACGGATTGTTGTATCAGTTACAGCACCAAAATAAGGATAGTGTCCGCATTGCGATTACGGGGTCTCCGGGAGTAGGAAAAAGCACCTTTATCGAAGATATCGGCTGGCATATAGTACAGCAGGGTCACCGGCTAGCTGTACTTCCGATAGATCCAAGCAGTCGCCGAACAAAAGGTAGTATCTTAGGTGATAAGACTCGAATGCAACGACTTGCCAATCACCCCAATGCATTCATAAGACCCTCGTCTGCCGGAAAAACGCTTGGAGGTATAAGCGCCCGCACCAGAGAGAACATTGTACTGTGCGAAGCTGCCGGATACGATATCATCATGGTAGAGACTGTGGGCGTAGGCCAATCAGAAACAGCTATCAAGGATATGGTGGATATGATGATCCTACTCCTGGAGCCCGGAGCAGGAGATGAACTACAAGGGATCAAGCGAGGTATTATGGAACTCGCCGATATGATATGTATCACCAAAGCCAAATCCAATCCCGAGCTTACCAAGCGGACTATGAGCAACTACCAAAAAGCGATCCATATCCTCCAAACAAAAGCACACGGCATACCGGTTGAGATTATCGCTCATGAGGCTATCTCAGGACAGCAGGCACAAAGTACTTGGGCGCTAATAGACCAATGGATCTCCAAGATTAAAAGTACAGAGTATTTTGATCGGCAACGAATCGAACAACACGTCAAATGGTACGAACAACTCATCGAAAATTACCTTATCCAAAAAGCACTCTATAATGAAGAGACCAACAAACAAATAACAGCTGCAAAAGAACAAATCAAAAATAATAATAGCACGGCGATCAAAGCTCTACATCAGATTATCCACCAGATCGATCAATTATTTAAATGAATTATTTGCCGGTATTTCAGATCAATTTTCGAAAAATATTAGTAGCAATAAGCAATTTTTTTTAAAATATAATTTCTCCATGTTCAAGCCAATAGTTGCACTCACCCTATTACTAGCCTATTCGATCGCACTGAGAGCACAAATCCAAGCCCCAGTGGACTTTGAGATAAAATTATCAGGGACCTTTGGAGAAATCCGATCCAATCACTACCATACCGGTATCGACATAAAATCACCCAATGGACGTACCGGACATGTGATCCGCGCTGTGGACCATGGATATATACGCCGGATCAAAGTGGATAAATCAGGATATGGCTATTCGCTCATCATCGATCACCCTGCATCCGGACTATCCAGTGTGTACGCTCACCTTGACAGATTTGTTGCACCGATCGATACATTTGTCCAGAGGACCCAGTATGGAATAGAAAGTTTTGAGATAGATACTATTTTGCAAGACACTTTAATGGAAATCAAAAGAGGACAGATCATCGGGTATTTGGGAGATAGTGGATATTCTTTTGGGCCGCATCTCCATTTCGAAATCCGTAAGACAGAAAGTCAAAAGCCGATCAATCCGCTCATTTATTTCAATAATATCAGAGATAACCGCGCGCCTGTCATCCGTTCTATTTATGTATATACACTCGATGACCATCATAAGATACTGAAAAAACAAAAATTAAAAGCATATAAAAATGGCAATTCCTATCGCCTGGAACAAGATACGATCCAAGTATCCGGAAGGCGTATAGCTTTTGGCGTAGAGGCAGTAGATATCTCAGAGACTGCGCGCAATAAGAATGGAGTATATCGACTCGAAATGTCAAGCGACAGCACACTGATCTATCAGCTACAATTTGATTCTTTGGACTTTGAGTATAGCCATCTGATGAATATCCAAATAGACTATGAAGAAAAAATCAAACACAAGAAAAATATCTATCGCTGTTATTTTTTTAATACAGGCTGCCCAAACATTAATAAAGTACTTATCGATAAAGGTATCTTGACGCTCGATGAAAAGGAGTCCAGAAATATCTCCATACGCTTGAGTGATATGCAGCACAATGAGTCCAAGCTCGATTTTGTAATTCGTCCTTCTGCATTAGCTATGTCAGCTAAGCAGGACTTGCACAATATTGATGTTTCCTTTCATCGCGCTACGTGGATTGATCTAGATAGGCTCGAAATACTTCTACCGCAACATAGTTTTGAAAAAGACATTGCATTATTTATCGATAGCGTGGATCATAGCAGTCGAGATGTTATATCAGCGACCTATCATATCGGAGATCCGAGTATTCCTTTGCTAAAAAAAATGGAATTAAATTTTAAAATTGACGAACAAGAGCCTTTTAAGGATAAGCTTTTTGTAGGGCGGTGTCTTGACGAAGGCTATGTCAGTTGTGGTGGTGAGATAGAAGGAGCTTATCTGAAGGCTCAAGTATCTCGCTTAGGCGAATATGCCGTTATGATCGATAGTGTTCCTCCTTCGGTTGAGCCCGTATTATGGGATACGATTTGGACCAATCTCCATCGCATACGATTCAGAATCGAGGACAATATAGCAACTACTGATGGAGCACAAGCTCTCAGAGTCAGAGGAACCATCGATGGAAAATGGATGCTCTGGCGCTATGATTACAAGAACAAATCGATCGACTACTTTATGGATTTGGAACTTGATCCGGGCAGGCATAATTTTAGACTGGAGATTATCGATGACCGTGGCAATAAGACTATATATAAAAAAACCGTTTATTTGTAATAATTATTCATTCATGATCAACTTAATATTACTATGACTACATTAAAAGTAGGTGACAAAGCACCTGAATTCGAAGGGGTTTACCAAAATGGAGATACTATTTCATTGGGGGACTTCAAAGGCTCCAAACTTATCTTATTTTTTTATCCTAAGGATATGACTCCCGGATGTACTGCAGAAGTGTGCTCACTGAGGGATGGATATGCTGAATTGCAGAAGAGAGGCTACAAACTCTTGGGCGTGAGTGCTGATTCGGAAGCACGCCACCAAAAGTTCATAGACAAATATGCACTCCCCTTCGATCTATTATCCGATCCTAACAAGACGACTATAAAAGCGTATGGGGTATGGGGTAAGAAAAAATTTATGGGTAAGGAATATGATGGGATCCATCGCACCACCTTTGTAATCGATGAGCAGGGTGTCATCCAACAGATCATTACCAAAGTAAAAACAAAAGACCATGCACAGCAGATTATAGAAGGGGCACCGGATTAAATTTTTTTTAATAAAACTTATGTGTTATAGATCACTCATATTTTCCTTGCTCCTCGTGCTTCCGGTAGTTGCTTTAGATGCACAATTTATTGCAAGTATTCGAGCTGAATGGAATGACAGTTTTCGATCGTGGATTATTGAAGATGAAGAAGAAAATCGAATTGGTAGTATCAGATTGAAGTGGGATCTAGCCAATGATTTTTCTGAATGGACATTCGAGCTCCTAGACTATACCGGAGAGATCAAGACCAAATGGCGAAATGACCCTAATATGTGGGAGCTAAAGTCTGATGATCAAGTGCTCACTGCTCGACCGACTTGGCCGGGAGATTATCGGAGTTGGACTCTATCCGGAAAGGGTCAAAGCATTATTCTTGAGCATGATAGAGGATATCGATGGAAGATTCGATCGTTGGACTACACCCTAAATAGCTATTATTTATTTGATCCTCGTGATTGGGCTGTGGAAACAACTGTGGAAGATCTGGACCCGCTACTTGAACTATTTGTCATTTTTTTGGCGATCTATCACAGTACAGAAAATAGATGATTAGAATTTTATGCACAAAATAAAAGCGGATGGAAATGTTTTTCCATCCGCTTTTTATTAGTTAGTATACAGATCGACTTACAACTAATCGTGCTTGATGATCCGATCTACAGATTTAGTTTGTCCATTTTGGTCCACTAATTGCATCAGATAGACGCCACTAGTAAAAGAGGATAAATCTATAATCATACCGGAGTTAAATGCACGCTGCATCATCAATCTGCCGCTTGTATCATATACCTTGATTTCATGGTTTTCCAGATCCTTATTTGTCGTAATACTGAGGTTATCACCGGTAGGATTTGGGAAATAGCTTACTCTAAACTTACCACCACCGAGGTCGTCAAAC
>JAJRUR010000063.1 GCA_024277695.1 Bacteroidota bacterium
GAGATGGGCTTTGTGGTTGGGCGTGATACGCATATGGGTACTCAAATAAGTACTGATCAGGCAGAAGATTATATTTTTGGTCTTGCGCTGTTCAATGATTGGTCAGCTCGTGATATACAGAAGTGGGAGTATGTACCATTGGGTCCGTTTTTGGGCAAGAATTTTGCTTCTACATTATCCCCGTGGATCATCACCTTAGAAGCATTGGAGCCCTTTAGATATCCCGGACCAAAACAAGAGCCCGCGGTGCTAGAGTATCTGCAGTACTCAGGAGACAAAAACTATGACTTACAATTGTTTGCGGATCTTTCGACACCGGGAGGAGAGACATTGACCATTAGTCAAACCAATTTTAAATACATGTACTGGAATATGTGCCAGCAATTGGCGCATCACACAGTCAACGGATGTGCTGTCAAGGTCGGTGACCTCTATGCCTCGGGGACAATCTCCGGCAAAGATCCCTCTTCGTACGGATCCATGCTAGAATTGAGTTGGAAAGGGACCAAGCCGATTAAGATGCCTGATGGCACGGAGCGAAAATTTTTGCACGATGGAGATACGCTCAGTTTGCGAGGCTATGGAATCAAAGATGGTATCCGGGTAGGCTTCGGAAAAGCTTCGGGAAAGATTCTACCGGCTATCGGGTAGAAACTGTCTTATATTTAAGTCGCTTATCTACATCATGAAAAAAGAAAAATATCTAAACGAAATCATTGCAAGTTTGGATAAGCACACTTTCGTAAAAGTCAGTTTGGCAAATTATCGAGGAAAAGAAATAAAATTAAAAAAAATAATAGCGAAAAAAATTATTTTAAAAAATAAAGAAAACCTATCTTTTATTTATCGATATACTGATAAAGACATTACGAAAAATTATAGTTTAGAGGACGGGATAGCACGAATTAAAAGGTATTTTGATGTGGGTCAGTTTAATAGTACGACACTATGTACTACACAGTATGATATTACATTGGATTATCTAAAAAATGGAAAAATCAAATGGATAAAAAATAAAGCTACTCGAAATAGACCTGCTTCATTGAGGCATGATCGACAAAAAAAGAGAGCCATTCCTCCGGATCGGAAGTACTTGGAAATGTTGGGCATTAGCAGTAAAACCGGAGTGGTATATCACCGCGCTCAATCCAAATACAAACAAATCAATCAGTATATAGAGATCTTGAGCAATCACCTAGAAGAACTCACCAAAGAAGAGCGTTTGGAAATAGTGGATATGGGTGCAGGCAAGGGATATCTTAGTTTTGCTCTTTATGACTATTTGCATAACAGCTTAGGGATATCCTTGCGTATGACCGGTGTTGAATATCGTGAAGAGCTCGTATCGCTGTGCAATTCGGTAGCCCGAGCATGTCAATATTCAGGTCTGCGATTCGTTCGTGGTATCATCAAGGATTACGAGATGGATCGGCTTGATATTTTGATCGCTTTGCACGCCTGTGACACGGCCACAGATGAGGCTATTTATAAAGGTGTCCAAGGCTCAGCATCTCTAATCGTAGTAGCTCCTTGCTGTCATAAACAGCTCCGTAGAGCTATAAAAAAGCAGAAAACCAAAAACGAGCTTAGCCCGCTTACACATTATGGAATTTTTTTGGAAGAACAAGCTGTCATGCTGACAGATACGATCCGCTGTCTCGTATTAAATTATTATGGTTACAAAACCAAAGTGGTTCAGTTTATATCCGATCAGCACACACCAAAAAACATTATGATCATCGCATCCAAAAAAAATCACCCTTCGGATATTCAAAAAATTAAAGCCAAAATCGAAGGACTAAAAAACTATTTTGGGATCGAAGCACATCATCTTGAAAGCTTATTGCCTATAAAATGAGCTACCCATATCTCTCCATCTTCAGATGGATATGAGTTTGTCAATAGCCTGCTCCAACACATCCTTTGTTTTGGCAAAACAAAATCGGATGATTTTTGTGGAAGTCTCTTCAGAATAAAATGGAGAAATAGGGATGGTCGCTACGCCATGTTGTGTGGCAAGGCGGTGAGCAAAAACAGTGTCCGGCTCCTCCGAAATAGATGAATAGTCGGCAAGTATAAAATAGCTCCCGGCACAAGGCAATAGTTGAAAAGCCGAATCCTTTAGTTGCTCTATAAAAAAATTGCGTTTTTGCTCAAAAAATCCCGAAAGATTTAGATAGACATCGGGGTCTGACAGATAATCAGCTAGAGCGTATTGCGTAGGGGTGTGGACAGAAAAGACATTAAACTGGTGGAGTTTTCGAAATTCTTTGCTTAGTGCAGTAGGTGCCACACAGTATCCTGTTTTCCAGCCGGTATTATGAAATAGTTTTCCGAACGAAAATACGGCAAAGGCTCTTTGGAATAACTCGGGATGTGAAATAATCGAGTGGTGTATCTGTCCGTCAAATAGGATATGCTCATATACTTCATCACTGAGGATAAAGATATTTTTGTCTTTAATGATAGACCATAATTGATGGAGATCTTTGGATGTCCAAATAGTAGCTGTCGGGTTGTGGGGTGTATTGATGATAATCATTTTGGTTTTGTCAGTACAGGCCGCAGCGACTTGATTCCAATCGATACCAAAATCAGGAGCTTTCAGTCTGACAGGAACTGCTTTGGCTCCAAAGGCATGAATAGCCGGAATGTAGGAGTCATAAGCAGGTTCAAAAACGATGACCTCATCACCCGGTGAGACCATACAGCCGATGGCTGTAAAAATAGCTTGTGTCGCTCCGGCAGTAATTGTAATGTGATCTAGTGCCGAAATATTTTGTTGATATAGTTGTTTGATTTTATAAGCTATTCTTTCTAATAGCTCCGGGATACCTCGCATGGGAGCATATTGGTTTTTGCCCGCCTCCATATATTTGCTTACCAGCTCTTTTAGTTTGTCGTCACAATCAAAATCAGGAAATCCTTGAGCCAGATTGATCGCTTGGTGCTTTTTGGCCAAAGCTGTCATGACACTAAATATAGATGGTTGTAAGCCGGGAAATTTTGATGGTATGACATGCATATATGCAAAAATATCATTTTTAGCTATAGGATATGTTTTTTGCCTCCCTTGCGGTCAGAATCCTCTCCGAAAGATGCGACTGCTTCA
>JAJRUR010000064.1 GCA_024277695.1 Bacteroidota bacterium
GAATAATACGAAACGCAATCAAATATCTGACGGAAAACTCCTTAAAAACTTGTTGAGTTGGTCAAAAAGATGCAAAGTAGCCGGTAGTGACTTTGAAGTTATTTGTATATTGCATGGAGAGATGTTTTTTGTTTGTTCTTGCAATGCACTGAAGTTCAGTTAATTATAGCTTGTGCAACTCCCTTTTTCTAATTTGATAACTACCGAAAATTGAGTATTATATATTACGCAATATCTTAATAGGTCTAATTTCGTCGAAATTATATCGCTTAACTCCTACAGGCTCAAAAATCAATATTTTGAGACCCGTTATTTGATACATTTGCGTATATCGATCCTCGCAAGACCGAGAGTATTTTAGCTCCAGTACCGCAATAATTTTAGAAGTATTATATTTGCTTTATGCGCAAACAAATGGATCAACTTGAAGACAAAATAGCTCAGGCTCATCTAGGTGGTGGGCAGACTCGTATAGATCGACAACATGCCAAGGGTAAGCTCACAGCGCGTGAGCGGATAGACATCTTATTGGATGATGGGAGTTTTGAGGAGATGGGTATGCTTGTGGTGCATCGGAGTTCAGACTTTGGGATGGAGGACCAAAAGATACCGGGAGATGGTGTCGTCACGGGCTATGGTCGGATTGATCAGCGGCTTGTGTATGTCTATGCTCAAGATTTTACGGTCTTCGGTGGTTCGCTTTCTGAGACCCATGCGGAGAAGATTTGTAAGATTATGGATTTGGCTATAGCCAATGGGGCTCCGATTATCGGATTAAATGACTCCGGAGGTGCTCGTATTCAAGAAGGCATATCCTCTTTGGGCGGCTATGCGGATATTTTTTATAGAAATACACTTGCATCCGGAGTGATTCCACAGATTTCGGCCATCATGGGACCTTGTGCCGGTGGAGCTGTGTATTCACCGGCGATTACAGATTTTATTTATATGGTAGAGCGTAGTGCGTACATGTTTGTCACCGGTCCTAATGTGGTAAAAACCGTTACAAACGAGGACGTAAGTTCAGAAGACTTGGGCGGTGCTCAAACCCACGCGGTAAAGTCCGGTGTCACACATTTTACCGCTGCCAACGACTTGGACTGCCTCATGCAGATCAGAAAATTATTGAGCTATCTACCGCAATCCAACAAAGAGCAAGTTGCGCATATTGACTATACATACGATGACGAATCACGCGAAGCGCTTCGTACCATCATTCCGGATGCATCCAGTAAGCCATACGATATGAAGGAAGTGGTCCATCATATTGTAGATCTTGATAGTTTTTATGAAGTACATAAAGATTATGCAGATAACATCCTCGTCGGATTTGGTCGATTGGCCGGACGTAGTATTGGTATAGTCGGTAACCAGCCTGCTAGTTTGGCAGGTGTTTTGGATGTAAATTCTTCAAAAAAAGCTGCCAGATTTGTTCGATTTTGTGATTGTTTTAATATCCCTTTACTCGTATTGGTAGATGTACCCGGATTTTTGCCCGGAACCGATCAAGAGTGGAATGCTATCATTACCAACGGAGCCAAACTCCTCTATGCCTTCAGTGAGGCGACTGTACCAAGGGTTACATTAATCACACGCAAAGCATATGGCGGGGCCTATGATGTGATGAATTCTAAGCATATCGGTGCAGATATGAATTTTGCTTGGCCTACCGCCGAGATCGCGGTGATGGGTGCCAAGGGGGCGAGTGAGATTATCTTCCGTAAGGAAATTAAGGCTGCTGATGATCCGGAGTCTGTGTTAAAACAAAAAGAATCCGAGTATGCCGAAAAATTCGCCCACCCTTACAGAGCTGCAGAACGTGGATTTGTGGACGAAGTCATCGACCCGGCAGACACGCGCATCAAATTGATAAAGTGTTTTGGGATGTTAAGTGGCAAAAAGATCGCCGGACCTTCTAGAAAACATGGAAATATACCGCTGTAAGCTATAAATTTTGAAATAATCGAGGATGTCCGAGTAACTTATAGAAACTAAACCGGTCTTAATCGTGTTAAACAGTTGATATCCATATTCTATGAAAAAACGTACAATCTTTCTATTCTGCCTCACCCTGACCAGTGTAGTGCTTCTAGCTCAACAAACCGAATCTCAAAATCCTATGGATGCAGATGCTCCGGAATTGACAGATTCCGGATACCAAATTCCCGAACACAAAATAAGTACAGATGAAAGACCGATGAGCCTAGGGGTGGAGGCCTGTTTCATGCTCTATCTGAAAGATGTCAAACCCAAAAAATTAAAAACATATTGGGACGACTACATGAAACAAAAGTTTAACACCAAGTCCAAAAAAGTCAAAGGCAATAAGCACGAGCGAAAATACCAGAATGTGGCGATTTATGACATAGGGTATGATCAACTGGATATCTATCGTGTAGTCTATGAGCAGGATGGTATGACAGAGTTTGTGCTATGGCTAACGAATGGAGAAAAATTTATTGCCCCCTATCGAGATGAAAGCACCAGCGATAAAGTAAAATCCTTTTTAAAAGACTTTGGAATATATGTCGAAAAAAGAAAGATAGAAGAAGAACTTTCAGAAGAAGAGCACCAGTTGAGCGAGCTGAACAAGAAACAAAATAAACTGATCAAGGAAAAGGAAAAATTAGAAAAAAAGATTGCAGATTGGGAAAAAAATATCACGAAGGCCAAAGAAAAAATCCAACAGAACATAGTTGACCAAGAAGGAAAAGCAGTAGAGATCGAAGATCAGTCCAAAGTGGTAGAGGCAGTCAAAAATAAACTAAAAAAATTCTAGGAGAGAGCAGAATATATTCTTTTTTTTAACCTTAAAACAACTTATTTCAACTATGCTAACGTATCTAAAAAAGAAGCGGAATATTTTTATTATTCTTGGTCTATTCCTAGCGGTGTCTTTTTTGTGTAGTATCAAAGCACAGATAGTCCATCAAATCGTGTTAAATAACACTGTCCAAATTGAATTAAAAGACTTTCAAGAAGAAGACGAATCGAGCTTTTCTTCTGAGACAGATATAGTTAAGAAAGCAGTTATCATTGTGACCAGACTATTAAAGCTAAAATAATATATCAGCTTAATTAATTTTATCCTGTCAAGTACTCAACATGCCACCATCCCTTTGTCCTACCTGTAATCATTCTGTTGGCCAAGGTGCTAAGTATTGTCCAAGTTGTGGTGAAAAGATTTTCTATCGTCAGAAGAGTATTTGGTTTTTTCTTTCAGACATCTTTGATTCTATTTTTAGTCTGAACTCCAAATTGTTTCTCAGTTTTTATCATCTGATGATTCCTGCCAAATTAACTTTGGAGTATTTTAAAGGTGTTCGTAAGAAGTACTATAGTCCTTTTCGCTTTTTTTTTGTGAGTTTGGTGGTCGTCCTTGCTACGATAAAATTGGCCAACCAAAACAAGAGCACCTTGGAATTGAAGTTAAATGGGTTTGAAAATACTGAAACCGCATTCGCTTTATATGATCTTGTAGATTCTGCGCATTATTCTTTCCGACAGGACCAGCTATTAAAAGAGGAGGCAGAGCTCATTAATGCGTACTCGCAACATATCAAGTCCATCGTACAAGCCGACACCAATGATATGATGGATATTTCTAATTTTATATTTGATGATCGAGATTCGATTATGGTTCCTATGCGTGATGCTTTTGGACTTCCTATAGATTCATTGATCTCTAGGTATCACATTACCGGTTTTTGGGATCAAGTATTCTTAGAACAAACGCTCAAAGTGATGAAGCAAAAAGAAGATCTTGCTCAGTATATCTTTGGCAAACTCAGTTGGATGTTTATTATATTAGTCCCTCTTCTGGCTTTTTGTTCTAAACTATTGTATTGGAGGTCTCGCCGATGGATGGTTGAGCATATAGTTTTCTTGTTTCACCTATGTACTTTTGCTTTGCTTTTGGTTTTGCTCCAAGAACTATGGTCCAATGCCTTATTTGTCAGAGTATTATTGATCATATTTTTGTTATATTTTCTTTTTGCTTTGAAGCGCTTTTATGGACAGACTTGGCCTATGACCATATTCAAGATGCTCTTATTGATTGTGTGTTTCAGCATATTAGGTGGAATACTGATTGTGTTGACTGGTTTGTTATCTTTTTTATTGTTTTGATGAGCATGCAGATCAATATTTTTGGCTGTAGATATACCAGAGTTGTACAGTGGCCAGAAGTAAGAAAATGGATGCAATGATTTTATAGATATTTGCAGAAATATTATCGTATCGATCGAGTATTATTTGTCCTACTTTTATATAGATAACCAGACAACTCAGTGTACCCAAAAACGCACCAAAGCTAAATGTGAGCAATACACTCGTTTTATTGATCAATAATCCGTTCTTCATAAATATTATACCCTGAGTAAGCCAATACGGATATACGATAAAATTGAGTAGGGATAAGCCCGTGCCTTTCAAAAAATAAGAATGGGCATCTTTGCTATGGACTGTATGCCTTGTAGGATTGGTTCTCTTAGTATAATAGTATATTGCGATCAATATGAATAGGACCACTGCCGACCATTGTACGAAGTCGTTACCCACAAAAATTGTAGATATAGTATCTGCAAATCGAATAGAAATAAACGATTGAAAAAACTCGACTATTGAAGCTCCCAGTACAAAGAGAAAAGCAGATTTTAGTCCTTTTGTACAGCGAATAGCTATCCCGTTCATACTGATCATACCTGGAGGTATCATACCAAGAAAACTAAAAAAATAGGCTAGGCCGAAAGCGATAAGGTAAGGCATAAAGTTCATACCAATCTATGGAGCAGGCTTTTCATGATGTTAAAAATACTAAAACTTTTATATCCGAATACAATTTTTGTTTTTTGGCTTAATTGAGGCTATACACCTGCATGGTATGTAGTCGAGATCTGTTATATTTGCAGCATGACAAAATCAAAATTTAAAGAGGCAGAGGCATTGAACGGTGTATCAAAATTTCACCACTTGTTTCGCTTAGCTGTATTAGATGCCCCAACTGTACCCGACGCTGATCGATGTCGATTGCGTATCAATTTGATTCAGGAAGAGCTGAATGAACTCAAAGTAGCCTTAGAGCAAAAAGATATAGTTGAGGTGGCGGATGCATGTGCTGATTTGCAGTATGTGCTTTCGGGTGCTATCCTAGAATTTGGATTGGGAGAGAGCTTTAATAAGTTATTTGCTGAAGTACAACGCTCCAATATGAGCAAAGCCTGTACTACGCAATCTGAAGCTGAGCAAACACTCCAATATTATGCTGAGCGCGATGGCACGATCGGGGTCATAGAACCGGTTGGTGACAAATTCTTAGTCTATAGAGACCACGATCGCAAAGTACTCAAATCCATAAATTATTCACCTGCAGATCTACAGTCTATCTTGCAGCAAGAGGATCATCTTTCTGACAGTTGTTGTGCGGATTGATTTTTATCATAAGGGCATACTCTAAACACTTGAATAGGTGCTAAGCAGCTTAGCCAAAAGGGCCGGATTGGAAGAGTCTTTGTACAAATATACCCAGCAACTCCGGCTTGAGGACTAGGGTGAACAGAACTCCATAGACAGCACCGTAGAAGTGTGCATCGTGACCTATGTTATCTTTTGCATTTTTTGATGCCCACTGTTCGTATGCCAGAAAGCCCAATGCACCTATAATAGCAGGAACAGGTATAAAATAGATCAACCAAGTGTGCCATGGGTTAAACAGTGCATTGATCAGCAATACACCCGAAACCGCTCCACTTGCGCCTACTGCTCGGTAAGACGGGTTATTGTGGTGTTTAAAATAAGAAGGGATGCTACCGGCTATGATCGTAGTGAGATAAAGCAGCAGAAAGAGGACATTGCCTTTCATAGCACCAAACATTTGTTGGAAGTACTGTTCTACTATACTCCCAAAAGACCAAAAGACGTACATATTGAGCAATAGATGGAACCACCCTGCGTGTACAAAACCTGAACTGATGAACCGATACCATTCTTTTTGTCGTGCTTCTTGATAGGGATAATGAGCTAGCTTGGCAAACAGACCGGGGTTTTGCATCGCCATATAAGAAATAAGTCCGGTGAGTAGTACGATGATTAGGGTCAGGCTCATGATAGGATGTATTTATGCATTGTGATAGGGTTCGTTGTTCAGAATACTAAAGGCTCGATATAGTTGTTCTAGGAACATAATTCGAGCTATTTGGTGGTTAAACGTAAGTTTGGAAAGGGATATTTTGAAGTCAGCACGTGCATAGAGGGTATCATCAAAACCGTAGGCACCACCGATGACAAAAACGATGGTTTTATAGGCAGCGATCATCCACTTATTGATCTGTTGGGCAAACTGCTTTGAAGAGTAGCTCCTACCGTTCTCGTCCAAGAGAATCACCAAGTCACCTTTGTGGACATTGCGCAGAATACTTTGTGCTTCAAATTGTTGCTTTTGTGCCGGAGCAAGTACTTTTGTCTTTTTACGCAAGTCCAATTCAAGCTCTTCTATGCGTGTGTAGCGAGTTATCCTCCTGACGAAATCCTCTGCGATTTGCTGATGATGCGTATCAGACCATTTGCCTATATTGATGACCTTGATCAGCATCTAATGCTCTCCCTCACCTACAGGTTCTGTCGGGTCAGTAGATACTCCTCCTTGACCACTTGCTTCATTATAAAATAAATATACAGGAGCTTCATTTCTGATGATATCTACCACTTGGGGATAGTCTTCCGTACGCATTTGCAGATGAATGTGCCCATTGACTAGTTTGGCACCGTCTTGGTCCTGCGTTGGATGAAATTCTATTTGGCCTACGAGATTGTAATCCATAAACAACTGAATGATCCTATAGCCTTTGGGCTCCGAATGAATAAATAACTGATACGTGTCAAATTCTATGCGCATGATTTTTGATTTTTACGATGACAATCTTACAAAAATTTTTGCAGTTAATGTCTATGGTGTCCCTAAAATTATTTTTTATTTATTTGGGATCCAAACGATTCAGATAATATCTGCCTCCGGGGAGAGGGTGATACTCTATAGATGCAGTGGAGTCCAATTGATGTAGAATGCCTTGGAGGCTTTGGTCATAATACACAAATACCTCTTGGTTGCCGGTATGCCTCATGTAAGGCGAAAACTCGAGCTCACGCTCAAAACGCTCAGATAGATAGTCGATAATACGGTAGATTTTGCGGTTTTGGCCGAGTGGAGTAGGTGGAGGTGGTACAAAAGCCGGGATATAATCAAACGATGAGCCGTCCCAAATGGCTTTGTCTCCTTCTTTTAGGACTATATTATTTTCTAATTTTTTGAGTTCAAAGCATTTAATGAGTCCTTCTTTATTTTCTATCGTTGCAGCTGCACTATCCAAACTGATCTCAAATACTGTTCCCAGTACTTCGATTCCCGCTCCATTTACTTCTACAATGAAAGGCTTGGAAGGGTTTTTGGCTACATCAAACACCGCATCACCGGTCAAGTACACGCGTCGGATACTATCCGCCTCAAACTGTCGCTTATACTGAATCCTACTGTCCTTCTCCAGTCCAACACTAGTACCATCCGGCAGCCGGACATTTCTTTGTGCATATTGGATATTTTCATTAATGATATATTCCGGCTTTTTGAAGTAGAAATATACGGCAGCTGATATTCCGACCAAAACCAGCATCCAAACTAAGTACCGCCATATCTTTGACTTTGGACGGGTACCCATGAGCTCTATATCAGGATACTTCTCTTTGAGTATCTTGTAGTATTGTGACCAAGATTGATCGACATCGATATCCAATTCGGGCAGTACATCATGGCGCTGCCGATAGATAAAAAGGAGTTCGTCGTATATCTTTTTGTTTTCTGCCGATGCAGCTATCCAACCCTCTACCTCAGCGGCGAGTTCTAGACTGATATCCTCTTTATGTATGTACTTTAATATGTCTATAATCTTAGTCATCTGATATTATGACGTTTATACATATAGAAACTACATGTTTTTGCCAGATCAATTACAAAAAGAATTCTTCCGTCAATGCACCCATCTCTATAAGCAATACTACGAATGTGAGATAGTTGCTAGCGACAAACTCCGGATCCTCTTTTAGCGTCTTTTTTAATTGCGTATAAGCTCTGCTGACATTGTCTTCTACTGTCCTTTTGGATATATCCAAATGTTCTGAGATCTCTTTATAGGTCAACCCATTTCGGTAGTGCAGTTCAAAAATTTTTTGGCATTTGGGTTTTAGTGATTGGATGGCGGTATTTAGCTTTTGACGGATGAAGACGAGTTCATCATCCGGAAATTCCATTTCAATGCTTTCTGCTTCAGCCTGTGCCTCTATATACTTCTGCGAAGATTTCTTCTTGCGTAGATAGTCAATAGATCGATTCCTTACAGCACCGTAGAGATAGGATTTGATGCTGTCTGTAAACTTAGATCTGGTTCTGTTTTCCCACAGTTTAGTAAAAATGCTTTGCACTACATCTCTCGCGATCTCCTCATCACGGACAAACTGATATGCATAATTACAGAGCGGGGCAAAGTAAAGTTTATATACTTTTTCTAGATCCTGACCGGATTGGATTTGAGTATTCACTTGTAAGGGTTTATAACTACAATTTTACTCACTTATATTGAAATTAACTAATTTTTAAGTAAGTTTTGTATTGTACTGAGTACAAAATCGATATCTTGATCGGTATTAAGTATTGAAAATGAAAATCTGATGGGGACGTATCGATACGTTGGATCGAGCATTTGGATGATGGGGGATCTGCTCTCTACTCCTGAAGAACAGGCACTGCCTCCGGATGCATAAATGCCATGCATATCTAGCTGTAAGTTAAGCAAATCCGTTTGATTTGATTTCGGAAATCCTACATTGAGTATCTTGACCAAAAATTTGTTTTCTTCTTGTTGGCCAAAAAAGCAGATATTAGGAATCGCTTCGATGAGGCCGCTCTTAAGTTTGGTGCGTAGCCTATGGATGTGTGTTCGATGTTTTTTTTGCTTAGTCCGGCTGATTTCTAGCGCTTTACGCATCCCGGCTATCGCTGCGATGTTTTCTGTTCCTGCCCGCATATTGCGCTCTTGCGATCCACCTAAGATCATAGGCCGGATGGAATTGCGCTGATTGATATATACAAAGCCGATCCCCTTGGGTCCGTGAAACTTATGAGCGGATGCAGTGATAAAATCGATGTCCAGTTGGTCGAGCCGGAGTTCTTCCAGTCCGATCGTCTGCGTCGTATCGCTGTGGAAGAGTGCTCCATATTCTTTGCAGATAGCAGATATACGATGGAGGTCGTTGAGTGTTCCTATCTCATTATTGGCGTGCATGATACTCACTAGTGTGGGTTCACCCACCAGGCTACGGAGCGTCTGCTCCAATCTATTGTAATCTACCTCTCCAAGATCGTCTGTGGGGATAATATGCTTGCCTGTGTTTCTATGATACTGAATGGCCTGTAGGACACTGGGATGTTCTATGGAACTGTACAGGATATGCCGGACTCCAAGATCTAAGACGCTGCGGTGGATGATCATATTATTGGATTCTGTACCACCGGAAGTAAAAAAAATCTCTCCGACAGATGCCTGAAAGTGTTCTGCTATTGACTTACGGCTTTGTTCTATATAGTCCTTTGCTATACGTCCGGGTTTGTGTATGGATGATGGATTGCCATAGTACAGATGCATGGCTGTGTACATCTCTTCGATGACTTCGGGCAGTAAGGGTGTACTTGCACTATTGTCTAGAAACACTTCCATAACACAAAGATAAACAATGAAAGAAAAGACAAAAAAAAGCCCATCATCTATTCCTGATGATGGGCTAGGTCATTTGTTTTCTTCTAACTGTGAGAAAACAATATACTATTGTTTAATAAACTTGATAGAGCGCGTGCCGGTCTCTGAGATATATTGGAGGACATATGTTCCCGCAGCAAGATCACTGATATCATAAGTTTCTACTTGAACTTGGACATTGCTGTAATTAAAGGACTTGATGACTTTGCCGGTGATATCCAAAATGTGGACAATAGCAGTTTCTTCAAGCTCTTTGAGTTGGATGTCTAAGTTGATCTGATCGAGGGCAGGATTAGGATATACGCTCAACTGATTTTCTGTCGGTAGGGGAGGTGTAGTAGATACGATACCTCCATTTAAGAAAACAGTAATTGCAAGACTAAAGTCAAAACCAAAACCTACAGGTCCAAAGGTTGGATCCTCATCATTGCTGAAGTATGCTACACCATTATACCGTTTTTCATTGATATCTCCTGTTTCTTCTGCCAGTGCATTGCTAGCAAGGTTCATCGCCGCATAGTCAAACTGATTGCTAAAAGTCAGATTCCAGTCTGTTTGATCATCATCATCAAAATACTCGACCATAACCACATAGTGTGTATTGTCCTTGAGTACGAGTTGACCTCCATCCGTCGCATCGAGCCGGACAAGAAATACTCCTGCGGCACCGCTTAGCTCCAATTCGCTAGAGGCTATCAGAGTTCGTGCAGCTGCCGGAATAGCATCAGGACCCACTGTGATTTGCTCCATATCGATTTCATATAAATTGATTTCGTAAAACAATCCCGCAACACTGGGGTCTTCCGCAAGTTCCAGATCTACAGCCATATAGTCAAAAGTACCTCCATTAGGTACAAAGATATGCGTACCGTATCCCCATGTATGTGGTTCATTCATCGCCCAGTTGCCGTCAGCAGGACCTGTGGCTAGATTGGCGCCGAGATGTGATTTCCAGAAGTTTTCTGTATATGCAAAGTTAAATCCGATTTGATTATCTGACATATTGGAGTCCGTCGAATCTGCTGATATCGTATAGACACCTGTATAAACTATAGTGTCATGTCCGATATCCTGCTGAACGGGTTTTCTAGGTTCAGGAGTATAAGTATCTGCAAAGAGTATATTTTCTATAAGTGCACCACCGGATACTGTCCCATAATCATTGTCACCGGAATAGACTACTGAATTTTCCTCATCCAGTACCGTCATGTTGAGATTGACATTGGTTTGCTCTAGACAACCTACATTGCGGATATCGGCGAGAAAAGCCAGGCGATCTACCTCAAAATAGGGTGTATATAGCGATGGAGCTATGGCATAGAAATTTTCTTGTACCTTAGTATCGTGAGGCAACGGCTCAAAAATTCTGACATTGTCCCAAGCAGCATAATAGAAGTCGCCTTCGAAATTGAGACGTATCACCAACTCAGAAGTTCCGCCGACATCAGAGAGTATAACGGTTCTGTTTTCGTTATATGGAGCATGGATGTCACGGGTATCCGTCAAGTCTAGTCTGTTCGGGAATGTTGCACCTCCGTCTGTACTCCATTGTAAGAATGCTCCCATATTAGAAGAGTCACCACCATTAAGTCCTCTGAAGATATCATCAAAAGAAATGGCAATTGCCTCACATTCTGTGTCCGATACATCGATGGGAGGAGATTGTATCCAACCCCAGTGCTGCGTATATGGCGGAGGACCTATTGTTGATGGATCTCCTGTTCTGCCGGTTTGATACCAACCTGAAGGGAAACCTACCATACCACTACAGGCTGAACTAAAGTTGGCAAAAGCTGGGGTTCCTCCAAAAGCGTCAGGGAGTCTTCCGTTAGGAAACCATATAACAGTATCTCCCGGGTCATCTGTCATCGATCCGGTAGTCCAGCCCTGATAACCGTCATTGAAGTCAAAAAAGGCAAATGTTTGCAGCCCGTCATCTTCAGGAGCTGATCCCGGATAGGCTTTAACTCGGAAAGTACCTGAATTGGCATTGCGGGATACCCCTGACCAAATGCGGATATAAACGGTCTGATCTGCTGATAAGCATTTGGGAGATACTTCAAGGGTCCGCACAGTGCCATCACCGTTAGAAAAACATGATAAGGTCGGAGCATCCGCATCACAGCTACTGTATGCCGCCATTCCTACAGCAAGTATATCGCTTCCTTTATCACCAAAATCCGTACTGATAACGATCCCGTTTTCAGGAACAGCTCCGATATCTATACTAAACCAAATATCATCA
>JAJRUR010000065.1 GCA_024277695.1 Bacteroidota bacterium
GCTTCTATTTCTCCTAGAAAATGACATCAGTTATACACAGATAGGCATATTATATGGAATACGGGAGGCTGTCAACACGCTATTGGAACTACCATCGGGGGTTATTGCTGATGTCATAGGCCGAAAGCGGACATTGATAGGGTCCTTTGTCTGTTATATATTGTCGTTTGCGCTCCTATATTCCTTTGCAAGTTTTTTATGGTTTGTCCTTGCATTTATACTCTATGGCATAGCCGAAGCCTTTAGGTCAGGTACACATAAAGCTATGATCATGGAGTACCTTCGGCAAAAAAATCAACTGCCACACAAAATCGACTATTACGGACATACTCGAGCTTGGTCTCAGACAGGTTCTGCCATATCATCTTTAGTAGCCGGTACTATTATTTTCTATACGGGATCTTATCAAGACATCTTTTTGTTTACCATAGTGCCTTACATTATCAATGCCATATTAATAGCCTCCTACCCCAACACACTCGACATACAACATAAAAATCCGGAGGACAAATGGAACTTTAGAGAAGTATTTCAGTCCTTTCGAACAGTCTTGAGACGACCGGCTGTCAAAGTAGTACTTCATTCTGCAGCTTTTCATGCGGCTTATCTCAAGGCACTCAAAGACTACATCCAAGCCATCATGGTACTCGTCAGCCTGAGTCTCCCGATTTGGCTTTGGCTCGAGCCTACAAAAAAAAATGGTGTAGTGATTGGGATATTTTATTTTTTCATCTATATGTCCAATGCCGAAGTATCCCGATGGGCTGAGCGTATTTTTACCACCCTACGTAGAGGCTTTGTACTATATTCCTTAGTGTTTGGATTGTTACTGGGGATCCTAACCGGTGTAGCATATCACTACGGTCTATGGTATTTGGCCTTGCTGAGTTTTGCAATGGTATTTGTTACAGAGAGTATCCGCAAACCTGTCCTTACCGGATTGATGACCGACTTAATACCCGGCGATATCTTTACATCGGTGATGTCAGCACAATCACTGACCAAAACTGCCTATACTGCGATGATAGCAATAGGTTTTGGGTGGGTTGCAGACCACTGGGGACTGGCATATAGTTTTGTTGTCATTTCGAGCATCTTGCTACTGATCAGTATATTCGTGACCGGGGTTCGGCGTATCAGGCTAGGACAATAGCTAGAATAATAGTCAAAAATATTTGGTATATTGCGAATAGCGATTTATCTTTGCGCAGCTAAACTGAAAAATAAGGTTAAAATGAAAAAAGATATCCATCCATCGAACTATAGACCCGTTGTATTTAAGGACTTCAGCGCAGATGTTTCATGGCTCAGCAAGTCGTGTGCTGCAACAGACGAGACGATCCAATGGGAGGACGGCAAGGAGTATCCTTTGATCAAATTGGAGATTTCTAGCTATTCGCATCCTTTCTTTACAGGAAAAATGAAGTTTGTAGATACAGCAGGTCGGATTGACAAGTTTAATAAGAAGTTTGCCAAAACCAAATATGCCAAAAAAGATTTGTCTTAAGCACGCATAGTTTGAAAAAAAATAAATTATAATCAATAAGCCTCCACTAGTGGGGCTTTTTTTGTATCTTGGAGTTTATGATGAACTACATACTTTTTGATGACGACAGTTGGGAGCAACTCCTGCCTCTTAGCTATACTCGACCGGTATGCGAATTGAGAGTGGGGATACTCAGCTTACGCGAAAAATGGGAAAAACGGCTGCAGACCAAGATCAGTTATATCACCCAAGATTACTTAGCGGAAAAATATCCCGTAGAGATATCCAATGATAATATCATCATCAATGGCAGTGTCATAGCCAATGACTACATTGCCAAACTCATCCAAGAACTCGAGCCCAATGAAGCGCTCCTTTATCAGGACGATCTTATCGCTGCGCGTATCTCCGAAAAACAATTTATAAAACTATTTGAAACCGACGAAGTAGATCAACTCAAAGGTATAGACCTTACAGACACACCGATCATCAAAATCAACAAACTCACAGATTTATTTCAAGCCAATAATCTAGCTATCCGGGAAGACTTTGAGCTTTTGTCCAGCTCCGTAAGCCCATCCAACATCTCCGCCACGAACAAGGTCCTTGCTAAAAGTAATATATACATCCATCCAACAGCCCGTGTCGAGCACAGCATACTCAATGCACAGAAAGGTCCAATATATGTGGGGGCTCATGCAGAAATCATGGAAGGTAGTTTGATCAGAGGTCCGGTAGCAGTCTGCAACAATAGTATATTGAAGATGGGTAGTATCATCTATGGTGCTACTACCATAGGTCCTTATTGCAAAGTGGGCGGTGAACTTAAAAACGTCATATTGCATTCGTACTCTAATAAAGCACATCAAGGCTATCTGGGAGACTCTTATATAGGTGCATGGTGCAATCTAGGCGCTGACACAAACTCCTCCAATCTCAAAAACAATTATAGTTCTGTACGTCTTTGGTCTTATCCGGATGAATCATACATCAATACTTCGGCTACTTTCTGCGGACTATTTATGGGCGACCATGCCAAATCCGGCATCAACACCATGTTCAATACAGGTACCGTAGTCGGGGTAGCTGCTAATGTGTTTGGTGCCGGTTATCCACCAAAATTCATACCTTCATTTGCATGGGGTGGTATAGAAAATATAAAAACTTTCAAAATCCAAAAAGCCATAGAAATGATCGAGCGGGTACAAGCTCGCAAAGAATTGGTTTTTGATAAAATTGATAAAACGATCATTCATAATATTTTTGAGCGATCCGCCAAATACAGACATTGGAAAAAAGACTAATCCCTTTATGGAAAAAATACTTGAGTTATTTGGTAGAGTTTCATATCGAAAGTGCACCATCTGAACTCAATCCGCATCTCTATGTAAGTTTGCATCGAGGGCGTCTTCAATTGGCCACTGCCCATGCCATATATTCTTACGAAGACTTATACGACAATTTTGCCAGAGTGATTGAACTTATCAACTGGCAAACATTTAAACCCAAAAATCTCCTCGTACTAGGTGGTGGATTGTTGAGTGTCAATTATATGTTGCAAAAATACCTACCCCTCATAGAAAGCACTGTAGTAGAATATGACGAACAAGTTATTTATTTGGCTTCAAAATATATATTGCATAAAATACATGCACCGCTCAATATAGTACAAGCTGATGCTGTAGATTTTGTAATATCCACAAAGCAAACTTATGATCTGATCATCGTCGATATATTTGATGATGATAAAATACCTGCCCGCGCCAAGAGTTCGGACTTTCTGAAGAAGCTATCCTCAATTTGTACAGATAAGGGATTGATTATCTACAATTGTCTGGCCAATACTGTCCAAGACAAAGAAAAGAGCAGAGCTTTTTTTGAAAATAAATTTAATTTGATTTTTTCAGATGCAGTTTTAAAAGATGTTCAAGGAAATTATATGCTCCTCCATACTGATCAATATCTAAAATAAAGGAGAATTATTTTCTAACAAGATCAAATGAACCGAAATAATAATAATAACTCAAGGATAATCCGACTCCTGATCCAGGATATTGATCAAAGATGCTTACTGAGGGAATATAACTAAACTTCAATCGGATACCATGTTCAGAATAGATCTTCGTCGGATATGCATACATACGCAACCCTTGCATCTCACCATACCTGCGCGAAAATGCAAAATCTAACAAGACACCACCCGATATATTCCAAGCTGAATCATTGATATCGGGATATAAATTTTCGTATTTAGAATTTATAGCCATTTGCAACAAACCCACACCGGCAAACGGCCTAACAGCCAAACTATTGGAGAGCTTAAATTGGTAACCATAGCTGAGCTTTATAAAGGCAGGCAATTGATTAAGTCCTGCATCCCATCTTGGATAACCCGGAAGTAAATTTTTAGTCATCCCTATCCCGACATCTGCCATGAACATCAAATAATGGTGCTTTAATTTTAGATCAAAAGATACTTCAAAGCCCCATAGATCTCCGAAATAAAAGTCCAAATCATCAGATAAAAACAACCGATTAGCTCCTACAGACATAGCAAATCCTGACTTGGATATCGCGTTATAGTCTACTACTTGTTTTGTTAATTTAAAACTATCTATTTCGGCGTTGATCCGATTTGCCCATTGGACAATTATAGCATCACGTTGTCCGCCGGCACTCTCCAAATAAAACTTTTCTTTCATAATATTTTTATCGCGTAGTATCTTATCAATGGCATCTGTACGGACATCCAACTTCTCTCTTAGAGTCTTATTGTATTTGATCGCCATCAGATATTCTATATCGTATAATACCTGAAAATAATTTATTGTATTTTCACTAACTTGGTTAACTCGAATCCAAGAATGCTCTCTATTTACTAATACCGAAAGTTCGGATATTTCGAGTTTGACCCCATCTATATATAATTGGTTTGTATTCATCTTATAGTCAAAATATATCTGTCCTATTAATGAATCGACATCCAATGGGTCAGCAAGAAAATCATCCAAAGTAAGTGGCCCATCGTCATAGTATCTATGATTAGAATCCTGCCCTCTGATGGGCATAGCCATCAAAAAGATGCTTAGAAAAATAAAAAGTATCATTCGTTTCATAAAATAGAATATTTAAAATTCCGCTTCGTCCAACTAGATAGATATCCGAATGTATAGAATTTTTCTAAACCACAACTCCATAAAGCAGTACAAGATTTAAACCGGTATGGTTTTTTTAAAATACCGAGAGCATTTAGAATAACTAAATACAAATTCTTTCCTGACTAGATAGACCCTACAGACGATCTATGCCTCGCGCTCAATTAATCTTTTCAAAAATTTTTGTAAGACCACCAGCTTAGGATAGAGACTTATCAAATCGTCTAATTCGTCCATACCATTCTGCCAAAAGTCATCTTTATACTTTTGGATTACATCCTTTATATCGTATTTGGCAAATAAATCACCGGCTAATTTTATTTTTGTTTTATCCCCTATCTCTGCATCGTTAAGGATATCAAGCATTAATTTTTTGTCTTCTGAGTTTGCGCGATCAAGGACGCTCAAGACAAGAGCTGTCTTTTTACCACGAAGTATATCACCACCTTTGCGCTTGCCTAATAGAGCCTCCTCAGCAAAATAATCCAAATAGTCATCTTGAATCTGAAAAGCCACTCCTACTTGCATACCAATTCGATAAAGCTTCATACTGATAGAATTATCTTTGAGTGTAAGCATGCCACCGCATTGCAGACAAAAGGCAAAAAGCACTGCAGTCTTCTTTCCGATCATTTCGATATATTCCTCCAGAACTACATCCGAACGATGCTCAAAATCCATGTCCCACTGCTGTCCTTCACAGACTTTACGTGCCATTTCATTAAATTGTTCGATCACAAACCAGTCAGCGTGGCTACGCTTTGCTGCTTCTGCAATAAAACGAAAAGACTGGATCAGCATGGCATCACCCGAAAGTATAGCAGTGTCCTGACCAAACTTAGCAGGTACACTCGCCCTACCCCGTCTAATTTCTGACAAATCCATGATATCATCATGCATCAAAGTAAAATTATGAAATAATTCTACACACAGTGCAGCTGGCAACAATTGATCATCTCGACCTCCTAAGGCTTTGCCTACAAGTAGTAGGAGTAGAGGCCGTAATCTCTTCCCACCAGCATCCATACTATAGCCGAAAGGCTCATATAATCCCTGTGGCTCACTATATTGCCTCAATACTCTTCGTTGATAACGATCAAATATCCTACTTAAATCTTCCATCATAAGCGCAAGATAATCATTGTTGATTTAGATCCTCTTCTAACCCAAACAAAATACTCAAAAAATACTTTAAGGTCATGTAGTTTTGTAAAATTTAAAAAGAGACCAAAAGCCAAAGACTTATTCCTCAAAATATGCGTACAAACTCAAAGGCTTAGGCTAAATATTTACACTTTAATTAGTGCCGTTATTCGTTAGATACACTGGTTAGCATCTGATTAGAAAAGCGTTGAAGTAGATTAACTTATTTGTTTACTGTGTTTTATATATTAGTATTTTTTTTAAAGTTCTCGTATTTAAACAGAATACGTAACCATAAGCAAAAAATCCAATAGACACCTTAAGATTTAGCCCCGAAAGCAGCCATGTCCATAGGTTCAATTTTTGACTTGAACAGAATGTCCATTAGGCTGACAAGCAAGCAAACTATACCCTACAATTGCATCTAAATATTGACTATATGATCTCTATGAATACAGTTTTTTTGTACTTTGCGCTTAGTTCAAACAAATAGAGCATGAAGAAGTATCTGCCCATCGTCCTGTTAATTGCATTAAGTATAGGCTTCTTAACTTGTTCGAAGTACCTTCATCCTGCTTTTTGGTGGCCACTTCTGCTCACAATACCACTTTTGCTACTCGGTCTGTATGATATCACCCAGAAAAAAAATGCCATTCATCGTAATTATCCCATATTTGGACATGGAAGAGATATTGCACACTGGATGCGTCCAAAAATATACCAATACTTCATCGAATCCGATACGGATGGAAAGCCCTTTAATAAACTTTTTCGAGACATCGCTTATAACCGAGCTAATGATACTCAAGATACTACGCCATTTGGTACCCAGTTTGATGTATATAGTACAGGATACGAGTGGATGAATCACTCCATAACCGCCTTGGATCCGCATACCCTCAATCCGGATCCTCGAGTCATCATTGGTGGTCCTACTTGTCGTCAGCCCTATGCTGCCAGTATGCTCAACGTCTCTGCAATGAGCTACGGATCGCTCAGCAAAAATGCTGTCATGGCGCTCAATGGAGGAGCAGCGATTGGAGGTTTTGCTCACAATACCGGAGAAGGTGGTATATCTCCCTACCATCTGAAGTTTGGTGGGGATCTCATCTATCAACTCGGAACAGGATACTTTGGTAGTCGAGCAAAAGACGGCAACTTTTCTGCAGAACTTTTTACAGAAAAAGCAGCACTCGAGCAAGTCAAAATGATAGAAATCAAGTTATCACAAGGGGCCAAGCCGGGGCATGGAGGTATTTTGCCTGCCGGCAAAGTCACGAAAGAAATAGCCGAAATCAGAGGTGTGCCATTAGGGCAAGACGTTATCTCTCCGCCCTATCATCGTGCCTTTAGCTCTCCTACCGGACTACTACATTTCGTCCAACAACTCCGAGAACTCTCCGGCGGCAAACCCATTGGGTTTAAGCTTTGTATAGGGCACAAAGCCGAATTTCTCTCCATCTGTAAAGCGATTATCAAAACCGGAATACAGCCGGATTATATTAGCATCGATGGAGGTGAAGGTGGTACTGGAGCAGCTCCTCTTGAGTTTTCTAATTCTGTTGGTATGCCTTTCAAAGAAGGACTCGCTTTTGCCTACAATGCCCTCGAGGGCTTTGGGATCAAAGAAGATATAAAACTCTTAGCTGCCGGCAAGGTCATTACAGGATTTCACATAGTCAGGGCACTGGCTATAGGAGCCGATGCATGTTATAGTGCTCGGGCTATGATGTTAGCACTCGGTTGTATTCAAGCATTGGAATGCAATACGAACCACTGCCCTACCGGAGTAGCTACACAAGATGATTCGCTCGCATCAGGTTTAGTCGTGCAAGATAAAAAACTAGCTATTGCCAATTTTCACAAAGAAACCATTCATAGCTTCGTCGAATTAATGGCTGCCTCAGGTATTGATCACCAAGACAAATTTAATAGGTCACATATCTATCGCAGAGTAGAAATGGATGTCTCTAAGCGATATGATGAAATTTATCCCTATATACCTAAGGGCTCATTACTCCATAAGGACAGCATACCGCAAGATTGGAGATTTGATATGAGTCTGGCCGGACATGATCAGTTTATCAAAAACCAACCACTCGTCAAGTTGCATATCTAAATTACTAATGCAAAAATTTTTGATATCGTTATCACTCTTGGCTATTATTGCTTGTGCAAAATCTATAATAAATACTTCATCGGATGTAGCCAATCAAAAGCCTACAAAAAAACTTCGGATCAAATCCATCATGTCTTGGGATACTACACGTACCGGAGACATCTATAGATCCGGTATTTCTCCGGACACACTTTTATTTTTTTACGATACACTCGGTAGAAAAACTTTTTTTAAAGTAAAATACCATCCAGACAATACACCAAATTTTGCTTGTGACTCGATTCGATATTTCTATGATCAGCTCGATAGTTTGAGCAAAGACATTTGCTATCGAAGGCTAAAGAAAAAAGATCAAAACAGAACTGCTACCGTCACAACGATTTATACAAGAGATAGTACGGGTATGCTACTCAACGAACAGCTTAGATTTAGCCAATATCCTTCGCTCAATATTCAAAAAACCTACAGCTATGATTCTCTCCACAGAATAGTACAAGTCCAAGAAAAAAAACTTAAAAGAAATTATATTAAAAGAATTATCCGTTATCAATATCTGGACTCTACGCATACTTGTATTCGCACTGAAAAGTACTTTAAATCTTATAATTTATTGTCTTTTATAAATATGGACACTTTCAGATATTCATCCGATAGTACCTTGCTCAGACATGCGAGCTACACTACAAGAACCCATGTACACCAATACGTCAAAAAACCCAATTGCCTCAACTGTATAAAGTTTTATCACTATAAGGATCGATTACTCCAACACGAAATACGAATCTCCCCACCGTTAGATACTATTTATCAAGCATTTTTTAGATATGATCACCGTCGCAATCCTGTACTTTGGACTACAGTGATGTATAGAGATACGAGCAAATACCAAACCCGTTATCTATACGATCAGCAAGGAAATAAAATAGAACAGCACAGTTATTTGGATGGAACTTGGGCACACAGCCTCTATAGAAGATATGCATATTATGATTAGGCATATTTTGAAGTTCTTAAATGAGCTATTGAGGAATAGCATTTACGACAAATCCTTTTTTTTAAAAAAACCGTCAAAATTGCGCCATCCAGCAAAGGCAAATTGATAGTATGGAATCTTAAAGTCAGCGTACTTCAATGATATTTTAAATATACAATTACAACATATTATTTAATAATATATTATATACTATATTTATGGTAGTTATAGCTGATTAAAAGTTTTCCAAGCTTAGTAATAAACCCTTTTAGCTACCCCAAGGCATCGTACAGGCAGGAAACAAAGTAGCAAGAATCAAAGCGTTTAAAAACGCTGTGTTCCTCAGAAGAAAAGAACACTACCCTATCATTACAACAAACACTATAACACTAATGATTTTGTCCTCTAGCTAGAACACTACAAGCCAAAACTCACAAAAACTCAAGAATAATGACTGACATAGTATTTCTTTTATTTACATTGCAGCATAGTAATACAATGACCCAATGACATCACTAGAATCATATTTTAGAAGCTTTCGGTCCCAAATAATAGGCTGTAGCCATGAGCATCTCTTCAGTAAGGGCCAGATGCAGATCCTATACGCTGATTGGGCAGCCAGCGGAAGACTATACCAACCTATCGAACGATATATTACAGAGGTTTTGGGACCTTACGTCGCCAACACACATACGGAGACGACACTTACAGGTACAGCGATGACACAAGCCTACCACGATGCACACAAGATCATTAAAAATCACGTCAATGCAAGTGCGGATGACTGCCTGATCTTTGCCGGTTTCGGAATGACTGCTGTTGTCAATAAATTTCAGAGGATGCTCGGATTGCGCGTACCTGAGATGTTCGTCCCTCAAATCCAAATCAAACCGGAAGATAAACCTCTGGTCATCGTAACACATATGGAGCATCATTCTAACCAAACCAGTTGGGAAGAATGTCAGGTAGATGTAGCCATACTACAACGTACAGATCAAGGTGATCCTGATCTAAAACATTTGGAAGAAATACTTCAAAGTAACCGGCACCGCAAACTCTTGATCGGCACTTTTACAGCATGCTCAAATGTTACGGGACTCAAAACACAGGTACATAAGATGGCACAAATCATGCACCGACATGGAGGCTACTGTTTTATTGATTATTCGGCTTCAGCACCTTATGTAGATATAGATATGCATCCCAATATAGAGGGAGGACATCTGGATGCCATATATTTTTCGCCACACAAATTTTTAGGCGGACCCGGATCATCCGGTGTACTCATTTTTAATAAAAAACTATACCAAAATACCATCCCCGATCATCCGGGCGGTGGTACGGTCAAATGGACAAATCCTTGGGGAGAACATACTTATTTTGAAGAAATAGAACTTAGAGAAGATGGAGGAACTCCCGGTTTTTTGCAAGCTATAAAAGCTTCACTTGCAGTATTGCTCAAAGAAGAAATGGGTACGGAACAGATTGCTGCACGTGAGCGTCAAATCCTTGATTTGTTTTTGGATCGTCTTAACCAAATCCAAAATATCCACATTCTGGAAAATCACCGAAGAGATCGATTACCTTTTATATCCTTTTTTGTCCCTAATGTCCATCACAATCTGATGGTCAAACTACTCAATGATCATTTTGGCATTCAGTCAAGAGGTGGCTGCTCATGCGCCGGCACTTATGGGCATATATTATTGGATATCCAATATGAATACTCACATCTCATCACCAATATTATAGACCAGGGCATCTTAAGTTACAAACCAGGTTGGGTACGTATATCACTACATCCTACAATGTCTGACAGGGAAGTAATATTTATCGCCGATGCTATTTCAGCATGTATCCAAAATGCTGAAATATGGCAAGAAGATTATAGTTTTGACCCCAATACCGGAGAGTTTTACCCGAAAGCAAGTCAAAAAACATTTTGTTTTGACTTGCGAAAATGCAAGATGACCCAGGATATTACACTCCTATCCTAACGCATAAACAGTTGAGGATGGATAGCATAATATTACATTACAGTCAAAACAAAATACCGGATCAAGACGGTTTATGACAAATAGTATCCAACGAGATATGATACTACTCAAACCAATAAGACTTTATTCGATCTTACTGATGATACCCTTAGTATGTACGATGACATATGCATCAGGATAAGCTCGTTTTTTGACTTGCTTCACCAGATCTAAAGCTTCTTGGGCAGTACTAAAACCACTCAAATGCAATATCATAAATCTACCTTTGGGCTGAACTTCGACAGTAGCATATTTCTGCCACTCTGTAGCATCAAATCTTGACAGATCTGTCAATGCTGCCAGACGAATTTTATAACCCTCAGTCAAAGGCAAAAAGCCCGATTCGGACTGAGTATGTATCGTAGGCCTAGTAGTTTTAGATGGTGTCGGCTTAGCTTTGATATCTAGAATTTTGCTTTCGGCTACTACAAAGGCATCCCTAAAACCGCTTTGTTTCACTTTGGCAAGAACCTGCTTAGCCTCCAACTGCTCCGTAAATGTACCTAAGCGCACTTTGGTAGCCCCCGATATTTCTTTTTTATAGATAGTACCAAGGTTGTAGAGTCTTTTGTATGGAGTGATATCGACATTCATGCTATTCGTCTGGTGAAAAGAAGCCAGTTGAATAGCCCAAACCGTAACACGGTTGTTATAGTTCTGTGCATTGTGGACTACTTGTCTTGCCGGACTAGCTACTGAAGCACTTTGGCTCTGCACGCGAGCAGTAGAGCTCGTACGCACAGGACGATGCAAGGGAGTTCCATTAGGAGTAGTTCTCGCACTTGAGATTAGCCCCTGCGAAGGGGGCTTTGAATGTGCCGGATCAGGTCGAGATACATTCTGTCTAGGTGCAAGCTCTTGGGTAGCTTTGCGGATGACATCCTGCGAATTTATAACCGATGCTGATGCTACAACAGGACTGCCCTTTGGACTCAATTTGATCATATAATGTTTTACGGCTAGGGTTTTGAGGTCTGCCTTGACCATCTTGGTTTGCGTTTCATAACCATCAGCAGCTATCGAAATATTGATAGGATCTTCATCTCGAAGATTGATAGTACGCTCGCCTTGGGCATCGGTCAGCAAAGCCGGAGCTCCTTCAATACTGATTCTTGCATGGGGGATGGGCGTACGATCATGTGCATTGCGTATCAGCAAACTCACTTGACCGGCTATCTTTTTACAAGCATAAATGTCTTCGGCTCCTTTGCCGCCCGGTCGGTTAGAAGTAAAATATCCAATATTGGTCAAAGGGTCTAAGTGGAGCTCATAATCATCCCAACTCGAATTGATATCACGGCCCAAGTGAAAAATGCGTTGGTATTCTCCTCGGACGATTTCTGCCCTAAAAACATCCATACCGCCTAGCCCTGGATGCCAGTCGGATGCAAAATACAGACTGCCATTACTGATTACCGGACTGATTTCATTGCCCGGAGTATTGACCTTGGGTCCTAAATTTTTTGGTATAGACCATTTTGAGTTGTATCGATGACTGACATAAATGTCATAACCACCATAACCTCCAGGTCGGTTAGAAGCAAAATATAAGGTTTGTCCTTGATTCATCAAGAATGGCCAAGCATTGGAAAAAGATGTACTATTGTACGGAAATGCTTGCGCGAGATTCCAATCTGTCGAACCGTCCGTCATAGCGATATAAATACTCATACCATCATCTTGAGCATCTATCTTGCTCACTCCATCCAGATTGGTCAAAGAACGTACAAATGCTACATATTTCTGGTCTTCGGAAAAAGACAACATCGACTCACCAAAAACATCCTTCATGTCGTCACGCAAAAAAGCCACTTCGCCTACATCACCCTTCCGGTCGATTGGGGCAGTATAGAACTGCGAACTACCTATACGCTCTTTTTGCTCCTCACGCTTTTGTATCCTTAATAGATCATCGCGGTGCGAGGTAAAGAAAATCTCGTTAGCTACTACCGAAGCACCATAGTCACTGTGCGGTGTATTGAGACGGAGTGAGTGCGAGACAAACAAGGCAGGACTCTCTATAGCCTCTTTGGCAAATTTGCATGTAGCATAATAGTGCCGAGCTACTTCATCATTAGAATCACTTACGGAACGATACCACATCTGTGCTTCATCATATTTCATCAAACGCTTGCAAGTATGCCCCATCAAAAGCAATATCTCTGTACTATATCCCGAAGGATCTTTGAGTCCCAGAGTTTGATAGATTTTGTCATACTGGGAGAGCTTGCTCATACCATTGAGCATCTTGTATAGTGCCTCTTGGTCATTGGGATTTTGCTCCAAATACGCTTTGTATTGAGCATTGGCCAAAGTATAGGCTCCCATTTGGTAAAACTGGTCAGCACGTGCGATGCTAGACTGCGCACTGAGTATTGCTGCAGATAGAAGAAAAATCCCCGGCAAGATGAGTAAGCGAACAAATTTGAACATAGCTATCATATTTTATTTATGGCAAATATACATAGTTTTGTTTTAAAGTATATTATATATTACAAATTTTTTCAATATATTAAATTTCAAGCTCTTTCCAGCTCACGGATTGCGCTCACTATAGCTAAGAACTAGCTAAAAACAATTACCTGGGAAATACGGATTATCTCGACAGAGTACTTAAGGAACAAGGAACTATCCGGCTCAAGAACAGATTCTTTGCCTATGAACTCTCCATTCTGGACAATAGCCATACGGACAAAAAACCAGCTAATAGAGCAATCCCTACCCATAGGACTCTCGGCTGTCCCCAATAGCTACTCGGTAGTACATTCTGCTCTATCAATACTCTGAAATGCTGCAAGCGTGTAGGGTCAAACTGCTCTGCTGACCAGCCAACCAGCGATTGGGTATCGCGATGCATCAACTGTATAGGGTTGCGCCATGGCCAGATTTTATATAGTGACCCTAACATAAAACCGGTCATCAGCGAAAATGTATTTTTCTTATGCTTATGCAAAAGCCAATGAAGCAGCTTGGTAAACAGAGTCAATCCAAGGATACAGCCCAAGATAAAGACGAGTACAATACTCAACTTACTGAGGTCTTGCATACTCAGTACATCTTTGACTGCCGGTATGACAACCGTGTACATACCCATCAGCAATAGAATAAAACTCCCGCTGATGCCCGGCAAAACCAAGGCACAAATAGCAATAGTTCCTGAAAAAAATACCATCAAAAGAGACGCATTGCCCTCAGCAGGTGTCAAGCTAACTATAGCCAAAGCGATCACAGCGCCCAACACCAAGAACAGAAATTGGACTGTCTGTAAGGGTTTTATTTGCTCTAAAAGATATAATACCGATGCCAAAATCAGTCCGAAGAAAAACCCCCATAAAGGCTCAGGATATTGCTCCAGTAGATAGCTGATACCAAATACTCCGACGATTAACCCCAAGATCATACCGACCAATAAGCGCATCAAAAATCCGCCGGATATACGTGACCACAAAATTTTTGGTTTTAATATCAGACTCGGTTCCGTAATGATATCGGTTATACTTTTGACAGAATCGATCAATTGCTCGTAAATACCACTTATAAATGCAATCGTGCCACCGGATACTCCGGGTATGACCTCAGCTATGCCCATGGCGGCACCTTTTACTATAAGATAAAAGCTGTATGACTTATTTTTTGATTTCATGATTTTCTCTAATCGTTACCGGGCAGGGAGATTTAATCCCATACAAAAAAGTTAATCGCTGTGGGATCGTCCCTTAATGGCTGCTGAGCGACGCAACTCTTCTAATCGTTTTTGCTCTCTCAACTCTTCTGCTGTCCATAACACTTCCTGCTCCACAATCTTTCCCAAGTCCGGCTTTCCCGCGTCCACCCAAGCCGAATACCACACATCCCCCAAGCTCAGAATAGAAGCACGTAGTCGCTGCTCTACCATACCATTCATAGCTGTGTGATACGCTCTGGAGAAGGAACGACAAGGCACTTGTACATTGCGCTCCAGACGATCTTCAAAGCAGGTGATCATGTCCTGTGGCATAGACCTTCGGGTACGTAGCTCTATCTGCAATACACTATCTAACAGGGCATGACTATCTAAGATAATACCCCAAAAATAAGATGATTTGTCTTCCACATATTGGGCTTGACCTACAAAAAAATCATACTCTGAAATCGCAAATAATTCGGGCAGCCGACTCTCCCAAAAGGCATGGATACCTACTTGGTCTGTAAACTGTCCATTATAATTTTCAGTAGTATGCAAAGGTACGTGGGCATCACCTATATAATGTCCCAAATCCGTTGCTCGCTGTAGAATACGCTTTTTGTCACCTTTTTTGAAGTCATAAACTAACCCATAGTACATATCCAGTAGATGATAAGGCAATATCCCATACTCCGAAAAGCGATCCCGATAAAATACTTCTACCGTTGAGTCCAATTGGATATCAAACAGATGTTCAATACTCCTCCGATGTCCTATTTTTTCTTGTGCATAGTACTGCGACGACACTTCCACTGCATAAAATCCAGCATAGTTTGCATAACTCGTCGAAATACGTTTGTCCGAAATCAGGCTCCCTTGTACTTCAAAACTAACCAACGCATCACCTACATCCCAGTCGGGCTTTAGCCATGTAGTATCCACTTGCTGCACTAACAAAATATCCGTGTACTTGATCAGAGCATCATCAAAATCACGTGGCACCTCATCAAAAGGATACTCGCCCCAATGGTCTATATCTATATAATGTCGTACGCCTTCATGCAGTGTTGCATAACGCCGCTTATCCGGATCAACTGCATGCTCTGTGATATATTCGATCTCACTTTTGAACAAGGGGAGCATCGCCTCCGGTAGTGTAAATATAGCCATTCGATTGATCAAACGATGTCCAAAAAACCCCCATGCTCCTTGCTGAAAAGAAAAAGCCAAAAGGCTCAGTAATATAGCTGATAAAAGAAAAAAAATGTTTTTGCGTATCATAAAAAACCAAATATATCAAAAATATCAACCCGGTGGATAGCTTATTTTTTTTCAAAAAAATAAGTATAACCCCAAAATAGATGATTGAGTAATTGACGCTGCCCAAATAATAAATCTCCATCTCGGTCTCGGATAAAATATCGAAAGACCACCCTATCCTCAAAAAGATCACCATCAAAAGCCTTTTCATGATCATAAACTCGATGCGGAATAAAATCCCAAATTTTTATTTGTCCATCTTTTTTCTTTAAGTACAATGTAGCAAACGGTACAGCCTGCATAACTTTGTCGCGTTCTTTCCAGTCATTTTTGTAAGCCTCTGCTGTAAATTTTTCAATTTCATAAAAATAACGCTGAAATATAGACTTGGGAGCTTGTACCTTACCTTGGTTTGTAGTTTTGAATATTGGCTCGACGACAAAACCATCACCTCGGGCAGTTATTTGGAAGGATTCGTCTTTATGTGTGGGATAGATCAGTTTAAAAGTATCTAATTGCTTAGAAATGTTTCTAAAAATATTACGATCCCGCCAGTCATCAAATTTTTTTTCAAACTGAGGGCGTATGCTCCCGTCACGTCCTTTGAGTTTCATCATATAGGGTTGATCATACCCATCCACAATCATTTGGGTAGCTAGACCATCAGGTGAAGTACCCCCAATATAAAATGACCTGATGCGCTTGCCGGATTTATCATAAGCCTCTACTTTTATCCCACGTGTAGCAAGCTCTTTCATAATATGATCATAAGCATTTTGTGTAGGAATAAAACTCAATTCCATCGCTCTAAGTGCCATCAAAGTACCATCGATAACATCTTGATTCGCTCGGTATTGATCATTAAGAACCCAATGATCCTCCATACGTGTAAGCGTCACCGGCTTGGAAGTTCTAGATGCGATAAAGAGTTTATAGACCTCGTCCGTATTTTCTATTCTGAACAGACGATCACCTTCTCGTATTCGGCCTAATTGCTGTTCTTCTTTTTTTGTCAAATAGAATATTCCTGCAGCCAATACGATCATCAGGATAAAGAGCGATAGTGTTTTATTCATATGTGATCTATGCGTTTTTTTTTAAAAAAAATATACTTCTTGACTTTTGAGGAATCTGCAAAACTACATAATTACAACTCTCAATATGTCCTATTGTTAAGCAAATCGTTTGCGTCGTACCCACTGGTACAAAATACCAAATATTGTCAACATCAAAAGTGGCAGAGCTATATTGATCAATCGCCACTTCAATTTATTTTGAGCATCTGCCCTGTCCAATAATCTGAGCTTCAATTTTTTTGTCCGACTCTCTAAGAGATTTTTTTCATCCAACATGTACTCGACCAAATTGAGCAAAAAATCAGCATTGGCATACTGACGTCGTTCAAAACGGTTATATCCTAAACGTCCTGTCTTACCTGTTCGCTGATCGACTTCGTTCATAGCTATGTTTCCATCTGAAATGACAGCGATTTTGGTTGCCGGACTGATCGACTTAAAACCTTGGCCTATACGTTCGAGCATTTGCATCATTGTACTTGATACACGATGATCATATAGAGAAGAAAAAACTCCGGAAAGTACTGTTCCGAGGATCAAATTTTTCTTATTAAACTTTGAAGGGTCAGTACCTGTCCTAATGATCTCAAAGCCTAGACGCATGGGATAGGTTTGGGTTCTGCTATAATCCGATGAGGAGAGGATGATTTCTTTTTTTATAGCTGTTTTTGTCCTGATGGTATCCATCGTACTGACAAAACGCATATCTATCCGATCCAGACCTGCTGTCACAGGGTGTTCGGGATTGCCTACTACGATCGGAAAGTAAAACCACGGTTTGAGATCCATCAAAGGCTTATCTCCTTGCATGGACACAATCATAGGTATGCGACTGCACTCCAAGTCCATCAATAGCGTAGGATTGATCCTTATTCCGTATCTAAAAAGCAGATCATCCAAATTGGGATCTACTATAGGAGGAATATAATCCGGTTTTGGCGTAACATCATCGAGCTGCGCATCTATCCGGTCAATCATGAATATAACCTTTCCCCCATTCATAATATACTGGTCAATCAGAAATTTGGAGCGGTCGGATAATCCTTTGGTCGGCCGAATCAACATCAATAGATCAATGTCCGGATCTACTTGTGTCACACTGTCCAAGTGGAGTCTTCCTGTTGCATAAAATTTCCTGAGCCTTACTTCCAGATCGGTGGTATGTTTTTTTGAAGCTTCTCCGTTACCAATCGTTATGGCGATTTTGGATTTATCCTTTTGATACAATTGAGCAATCGCCGAAGAAAATTTGTACTCAAGTTGAGCAGCTGCATTGTTCAGAATTACTTCACGCGGAACACCAGGCACATCGGGTTCCATAAGATTTACGATAGACTCTCTCGTACCGTGATGAAAAATAGCATAAGGATAGATCTTCTTTTCTGATATTTCGTCCTGCCCCGGCATCACCAATCGTAAGGGACTAGCTCCACGTTCGATCATCTGGCGCTCAAAAGATTGATTGCTTTTGGGGTCACCATCCAAAGGATTTTTAAACTCAAAATCCAAATAGCCATTTGTCTCCAGACTAAAACGACGTAACATCTCTTGAGTAGCCGTCTGCAATCGTTTGATACCTGCAGGAAATTCACCCTCTAAAAATACTTCTACATAGATACGATCATCCACATCATCCAAAAGCTGTGTGGTAGGCTCACCCAATGTAAATCGCTTGTCTTCAGTCAGATCTATCGATCCATAAAAGTAACGACCAAGTATATTGATAAAAATAATGATAACCAATACGATGACTGCTTGTATGATATGCTCTAACTTCTCCACGCTATGATCGCTTATATTTCAAATTTAATCGAGTGAGGTACAAAAAGAAAAAAATCAATCCGCCGAAGTATATAATATCCCTCGAATCGACCAAACCACGACTGATCGAAGCATAATGATAATCCATACCCATCTGCTGGATCAAGTCATCCCATTTGCCTATAAAAACGGGAAATTTGCTCATAAAATAAAATGCCCAATAAAAAGTAAAACACAAAAAAACTCCAATGATAAAAGCCACAATTTGGTTTTTGGACCAAGACGAACTATAAATACCAATCGCTGCAAAACTCATACCCAACAATACCAATCCTAAATAAGATCCAAGCACTCCTCCGGCATCAATATTGCCTTGAGGACTTCCCAGTTGATATACTGAATAGTAATAAACCAATGTCGGTAGCAGCGTACAGATCAATAGTGCAACCGCTGCAAAATATTTTCCCCATATAATCTTCCAGTCGCTTATCGGCTTGGTCATCAGTAATTCTAATGTCCCAAGCTGTCGTTCTTCGGATAGAAGGCGCATACAGATAGCAGGCACCAAAAAGGCAAATATGATGGGTGCTATACTGAATAATTGTTCCAGAGTAGCATAATGATATTCCAGAAGACTATAATCAGGAAATACCCACATGATCAATCCCAAAACCAATAAAAACGAACCCATCACGAAATAGGCTATTGGCGAACTAAAAAATGCATTGATCTCTTTTCTAAAAATACTCCACATAATATAAACAATATTCTTTACATTTTTTATGCTTTTGTCAATTTTCTAAAAACATCCTCCATAGACAGATCTTCATTTTGGAGCCGCAGCAGAGGATTATTATTTTTTACGGCAAAGTTAAAAATATCTATGCGCACCGAGTCCACATCCGATTCAATCTCATATTGCTTATGAGAAATTTGGCGAATATTTTTTATACTATTTATCTCAGCTAACCTCTCAAGCGATATCGGGTTTAAAAACTCTACACGCAAGATCTTTTTTTCTTGCAACATTGAAGACAAATCCTCTGTTCTGGCATCTGCCACTAATTTGCCATGATCAATGATAATCACTCGATCACACAAAACCTGAACCTCCTGCATGATATGCGTGGATAAGATAACTGCTTTTTGCTCACCGAGCTCTAGAATCAACGCTCTGATCTCATCCAGCTGATTGGGATCCAAACCCGATGTAGGTTCATCCAAAATGAGCACCTTAGGGTCGTGCAGCATAGCTTGTGCTAGACCAACCCGCTGACGGTATCCTTTCGATAGGCTTCCAATCAATTTCTTTCGCTCAAGGCTAAGTCCTGTTTTAGCAATCATCTCTTCTACTCTAGATTTGCGATTTTTAATGCCTTGGAGCTTTGCTACAAAGTAAAGATATTCCGTCACATACATATCAAGATAAAGTGGATTGTGCTCCGGCAAATATCCGATACAGCGCTTCACTCCGATCGGATCCTTCGCCACAGATTTATCACATACCCATATCTGCCCATTACTCGCAGGAAGATAGCCTGTAATCATCTTCATGGTAGTAGACTTTCCTGCACCGTTTGGCCCTAAAAAACCAAGTATTTCACCTGCTTTGAGATCAAAACTTATATGATCGACAGCAGCTTGCTCGCCATAAATCTTTGTCAGCTCCTCTACCTTAACAGACATAATGTTTTTAGTTTGTTCATTCAGTCAACGAATATGTAGCAATTTTATGTCATAGAAAAATATAGATCTCCATAATTAAGATGGATGAGCTTCCCGATGGATTCTGATTGTTTCTATAATGAAGAGGAAGATGGGGTTTTTTAGTAAAGGTATAATTTCGACGAAATTATACCTTATTAAATTATTATATAATACATACATTACTATATATCAATTACTTATTAGTTTTAGCAACTATTTAGTAACAAATATTGTGTTATTCGGCAGCTCAAATCTTTTTTGAAAGACATTAGAAATTATTGGCTTCTTAGCTACTTTACTCAAGTTTCGGTAGTCACAAAATAGAATAAAAAGGGAGTTGTATGAACTATAATTAACTGAACTTCAGCACATTGTAGTTGTGGACAAAAAACATCTCCCCATGCAATTTACAAATATCTTCAAAATCACTACCGGCTACTTTGTATCTTTTTGACAATACTCAACAAGTTTTTAAGGAGTTTTTCTGTCAGATTTTTGA
>JAJRUR010000066.1 GCA_024277695.1 Bacteroidota bacterium
AGCCTGCTGCTCAATTATGATGATACATATCGAGATGAAGGCGAGGTGATTTATATCCCCAGATCACTACCGTCTTTTGATCTATCAAAAAGTTTATATGATATCATCTCTTTATCCATACCGGCAGTACGGACCTATGCGTGCACGAAACAAGAGAATCCGCCTTGTGATCAAGAAGTATTGAATAAGCTCCAGAGACTAAATACAAAAACAAGCCAAGCGAGTATCTGGGACTCGCTTCGTAAAAATATTAAATAACTATACTAAATATCTGATGTTATGGCACATCCTAAAAGTAAAATCTCCAAGCAACGCAAGCGCAAGCGTCGCACACATAAAAAAGCGGTTGTACCTCATGTACATTTGTGCAGCGAAACCGGTGAAGCCCACTTGAGGCATCATGCATACGAGCATGAAGGCGACCTGTACTATAAAGGGCGACTATTGGTCAAGTTTGAGATCGAAGAGTAAATATTCATCTTTTAGATTTTTCATTTTTTAAGCTCTGGAACCAGGTTTTGGTCCGGAGCTTTTTTAGTTTTGTTTGATCAAATTATTTTACACCATTCAGTACATATTTTTAATAAATAAAAATGAGCAAAAACATTATTTATACCCCTGAGGCTCCTCAACCTGTCGGCCCTTACAGTCAAGCGATTTTAGTAGATGACACCCTTTATGTATCTGGCCAAATCGCCATAGACCCAAAGACCGGTGACTTAGTGACGCGAGATATCGAAGCACAGACCCATCAAGTCATGAAGAATCTTCAGGCTATCTTATCTGCAGCTAATATGACTTTGGATCAGGTCATCAAGTGCAGCGTTTTTGTCCAAGACATGGCGATGTACCAAAGAATCAATCAAGTCTATAGCGAATACTTTGACGATCAAAAAGCTCCGGCACGCGAGCTCGTAGAAGTATCCAATCTACCCAAATATGTAGATGTAGAGATTTCCTTAATTGCCCACAAATAACGATCTGATGTCCGATAAAAAAACAATATTGTCATGCATACAGCCCACCGGAGATATCCACTTAGGCAACTATCTGGGGGCGATCAAAAACTGGGTAGAGTTACAAAAAGACTATCGATGTTTTTACGGTGTTGTGGACTACCATGCCATCACGATGCCCTACAATCCTGAAAAGTTAAGGGCCAATACTTGGAATATGGCTTTTCAACTCCTCGCCTGCGGAATAAAGATAGAAAATTTATTTGTTCAGTCTCTGATTCCTGAGCATGCTGAGTTGTGTTGGATGCTTGGATGTCTCAGTTCCTACGGAGAGATTACTCGGATGACGCAGTTCAAGGACAAGACAGCACAGTTAAAATCATCGAGCAAGTCTTCATTGATATCCGGTGGTCTATTTTACTATCCTGTACTTCAAGCTGCAGATATATTGATCTATCATCCGGATTATGTGCCTGTGGGCAAAGACCAAGACCAACACCTCGAGTTGACTCGCAACATCGCCGAGCGATTTAACCATCAGTTTGGAAAAGAGTACTTTAAGACTCCCCAGACTTTGATGACCAAAAATGCCAAAGTGCTCTCTATGGCAGATCCTACCAAAAAGATGAGCAAAAGTCTAGGTGAAAAGCACTATATCAATATTTTTGGAGATGAAGCTCGGGTACGCAAGCAAGTGCGCTCAGCGGTCACTGACTCCGGAATTTCGGATTCGGAACAAATGAGTCCGGGGATAAAAAATTTATTTGATATCATCGCTGCTCTAGGAAGTATGGAGGATCATCAGCGACTGATGAGTGACTATACTACAGGCAGCCTAAAATATAGCGAACTAAAAGAGGTAGTTGCAGATGTGTTATGTAGCTTGGTCAATGAAAAAAGAACGGCACTCGAAGGGATTCTGGCAGACAAGAAAAATATAAAGTACCAAATTCAACAGTCGTCGGCAGTTATCCGCACGCAAGCTCAACAAACCCTCAAAGAGGTAAAATCCATTATGGGTTTGCTTCATACCAAAACCAAGTGATGCTCTATGAAAATCATCTGTATCGGTCGAAATTATATAGACCACGCTAAAGAACTCAACAATCCTGTCCCTGAACATCCGCTGATTTTTATGAAGCCACCATCGGCTCTTTTGGTGGACAAAAAGCCTTTTTATTATCCGGAATTTTCTAAGGATATCCACTATGAGTTGGAACTGGTCATCAAAATATGCAAAAATGGTAGGCATGTCATGCCCGAGTTTGCTGCGAGTTACTACAAGGAGATTACATTAGGTATAGATATGACCGCAAGAGATATTCAGTCAAAACTCAAATCCAAAGGACACCCATGGGAAATTGCCAAAGGTTTTGACGGATCAGCAATACTCGGACAGTTTATCGATATCACAGAAGATATGAGGACTCATGGTATACTATTCGAACTCAGTAAAAACGACAAAATCGTTCAGCGAGGAGATAATCGGGATATGATATTTAGCTTTGAGGATATCATCGTTTATGCCAGTAAGTACTTCAAACTACAGATGGGTGATCTGATCTATACAGGTACACCGGCAGGAGTTGGACCGGTGTGTATCGGAGACAGGCTCGTAGGATCTATCGGAGAGCTCGAATTGTGTGAAGTGACTATACGCTAGGTCAGACTAAAAGTGGACGATGGATTGCTCCATTTTTGTCCAATATGGACATTAGACCGTATTTTTTGTGCTCATTTTGTACAAAAGCCGATTTTTGTCCATTCTTGGATGTAACTAAATTATAATTTTAGAACCATAAGTAACCCAAACCATGTGCTTTGGAATACTTATTGCGTCATATATATAAAAACAGCATTATGTCAAGGATTGCATCGATAAAATACCTTATGCTTTTTTGTATCTTGTGTATCATTGGACTACATACTGCAAAAAGTCAGTCTTTTATCGAATTAGGGACTACACTAGGAGCAGTCAGCTACCAGGGTGATTTGGCCCCTTCCAATCTTCGAGGATCCATCAATCGAGTACACCCGTATATGGGTATTTATGGTCAATTGCACCCTACCCGATTTTTTGGTCTGGAACTTTATGGCTCTTCGGGCAATCTAAGTGGCAATGATATCTACCAATTAGATGATGGGAGAAGGCGTCGAAATCTTCATTTTCGTACTAATCTCAGAGAGATAGGTGCTCGAATCCTCCTTTACTTACCTATAGAAATCAAAACTATAGGGCTCAAAACTGATCCTTATGCATTGATAGGAGTAGGTTATTTTGACTTTGACCCCGAGGCGGAATATAAGGGCATATGGTACAAGTTGCGCGATTTGAATACTGAAGGTCAGGGACTCCCCCAATATCCCGATCGCAAGCCTTATGCATTAAGAGCCAGGACTATACCCTTAGGAGCCGGGATACGTGTAGAGATGCGCAATAGATGGTCTGTCCGATTAGAAGGCATTATGCATACAACGAACACAGATTATATTGATGATGTAAGTAAGACCTACCCTGATTTGGATCTGCTGCGTCAAGAGTATGGATATTTGAGTTATGCTCTTGCTAACCGGTCGGCTGAGCGCGATGGTATCAATGATGCACGAGAGGGCGGTGTACGAGGCAACCCTAACGAAAATGATTGGTATGTCTCCTTTCAGCTAAAAATAGCCAAAAACTTTGATTGGATTCCGAAGCGGGATCGCATCAAAAGCAGATATCTCAAATGCCGCATTGATTAGCAGATGCATTTTTCTATCGGCCGTTGAGTTGCCAATCATATTCTTGATATTGAATATCTGCATCATCAGCTATCTCGATTTTGCTATAAGAATTTAGAAAGGGAATGATCTCGCCAAAATCCTTTTGATACCACTCAAATATTTTTGAGATCTTTATTTTTTTATTTGAAATTTGGTTG
>JAJRUR010000067.1 GCA_024277695.1 Bacteroidota bacterium
GCAGCACTGTAGGTACAAATATTGTAGTAGCGCCATAGGTGCGACCTGTTCACCGTTTCTATCAAGCTATCCACTCAAATAAATATTTTTCGGTGTAATCCATATCCTATTTTTCAGGAAAGTTGATTTATATAACCGCTATCCATTGATTTTAACTACCGAAACTTGAGTTAAAGAGATTTGGCAAGTTGTAAGTATATCTGTAGTATTCACCGGCAAAATTATGTGTGTGCACTTGTATTGCTCAGCTCAATAATCCATCATTTATGGAAAAGATATAGTGTATATCTTGTATGTTTTATTGTATCCATACTGGTATTAGCAGGATAAGTGGTGTGCTAGTGTTGGATATCTATGATGGATGTTGCCCCTACATATCCGTTCAAAGTACAATTAAGGGTACAGATGATCATTGGCACTATATCTGATGTAAAAAACTTTTATTTTTTGATAAAGGTTTTTGGTGGTCGATTTTTTGTCTTGAGCCAATATTGTCCGGATGGGAGTACTGCTATATGGATAAAATGGGTTCCTTTGGAGACAAATAAGATTTTGCGAGCTTGAGCGTCATAAATATAGCCATCTTCCGGGAGAGGATGTGATAATCTTAAAATATGTGTTGCCGGATTTGGGCTCAATTCTAGGGTAGGAACTTCTTGATAACTTGCGGATGAGATTGGGTCGCATCGCTTGTGCTGCTGAAAGAACTCCCACATGAGATCGGTTGCTGAAATAGCTTTTGAGGGTGGATCCAAAATCTGACTGATTCGATTACCTCCAGGCCAAGAATGTCCTCCATCATGGGTCATATACCAAGCTATATCCGCTTGACAATCACATTCGGACCACAAAAAATAATCATAGTCTTCTCCGTCATAGAGGGTGTCCTTGGAGGATGTACAGCTATTAAACCCTGCCCAAACATTTAAAACAGAATCCAGTGGGGGATTATAATGCTTGGATACTCCGTTTCCAATACCTCCGAGATAAGGGATATTCTCATCGAGATAAGAATGAAACTGTATTATAGCCACGTCAGCATCGGGGGTGCAGGGCGTATTCATAGTAGCTGCTACCGGTGCTATGGCTGCTATGCGTCGGCTCGACTCGCAAGCCATACGATAGGCCATAAATCCTCCATTGGACATGCCGGTGATGTAGAGTTGAAGTGTATCGATCGGATAGTCCGATATGAGCCGATCCATCAAAGTATCCAAAAAGCCTACATCATCGATGTTTCTATTGACAGCATAGCCGCAGCAAGCTCCTCCGTTCCATGTACGAATACCAAAGTTCCCTTTGACACCCTCGGGATATACTACTATAAAGCTTTCTAAATCTGCTCTGTCACTCAATCCGCTTTGGACTTCGAGTCCTTCTCCACTACCAAAACCACCATGAAGTGCCACTACCAGCGCATAGGAGCGGTCCGGGCTGTAGTCCGCGGGCAAGTGCAACAGATAGTAGCGCTGTACATCATCCACAACTAGGCTATCGTACTGTGCCTGTACAAAGATTGTGTGCAGACAACATACCCATAATATCCCGAAAGCCTTCATATGTTATTTAATAATTGGACTGGTCAAAGGTACAAAAGTTTAATACCAAAGCTTGTACGCATGATAAGTGGAAAGGCAAAGGCAAATTCATTGCCTTTATCCTGATCTGTACTATTATTATTGCTCAGGACTTTTTACTCTTGGCAGATCGGGTACTATAAATTCAGCATCAGCAACTTTCATTTCTTTGATTTCTTTTGCTACGATTTCTATATAAAGATCCTTGGTATCACTTATACTTTTTAGAGGTAATGCCTTCGTCTTATCGATCAATAATTTCCAGAATCCATATTCGTGCTTCGAATAATTTATTGGATTTATTTTATATTTTTTATTAAAATAATATTTGGTTATACCTTCTGTTGATTTTATTGTCACCAGGTCACAATGTATTCCGGCAACTATGTCAGCATTTTTGTCTATCGTAAAACTTATCAATTGGTCTGGATTGGAGGTTACATCTATCCAAAGTATATTGTTCATACCTCCGATTTGGGTATAAAGTGTATCATGGCCTAAATAATACTGAGTTATCTTCATCATGCCATTCATTTCACTTTTGTACTTATCGCCCTTGATGGTATACACTTGTTGATCACCCATAAACATCTTAGCTTGTTCTTTAGACATCTCTCCGGTCTTATCCACAAAAGTAAGGCTGTAGGTTATTTTTCCTTCGAATTCTGGTATTGTCAAATTTTCCTTCTCTGTCTTTGCATCGGCAATTTTTTTTGTAGAATGGCAAGACAATAAAAAAAGAGGTAAAGAAATGGTTAAGAATTTTAGATATTGCATTTTGTTTATACGCTTTGAGTGGTTAATTAAAATAAAAAAAAGTTCAAGTATTATATCAAAATTCACCATATTAGGTATTATTTTGAAATACCTAAGAAGGTAAAATGTATAACCTAAGCGCAATATATTGAAAAGTTAGGAAATTCATATAAGTATAGGCCAAGATCACATTTGCTAAAATAAGAAAAGCAGGAAATATATATACTTCCTGCTTTTCTTATTCAGTGCTTAAGCTTATTGATTATAGTTAGCTTGACTAGCTTTCCATACTTAGCCTAAAGTAAGTACTTTAATCCGAATGACATTCCTCCGCCTAAGCCTTCTTGAGTCTGTCTATCAAACATATTGAATCCCAAAGAAGTAGTCCCTGTCGAGGCTCCTTCGTCCGGAGCATGAATGTTATACCCAAAGCGAGCAAATTTAGCCTCAATCGTCCATTTGCCACCAATAAAATAATCTATTCCAAAATCAACATTAAAACCATAGGCTTTAAAATCATTTCCAAAGATTAATGGGATATTTGGCTCGGCAAAAATATAAAAAGTAGGTGTGGCGCTAAAGTATTTTCTAAGAAGCGGCTTGACAACATAAATAGTAGATGCGTCTCCATCTCCCTCCTTGGTGCTTGATAATCCAGCAGCTAATCCTATCGTTACATCAGAGGAGATAAATGTACCATAAGCAGGTAAAACAGTAAAGTTCTGAGTAGTTTCATTGTCTGTAAAGCTGAATGCAGCTAATCCCCATGAAGCACCTTTAAGCCCTTGAGATTCTTCTTGGCTGTACACACTGGTCAACATAAAAAATGATAACGCAAAAAGTAAAATAAGTTTTTTCATTTTATGATTAAGTTTAGTTAGAAAATATCAAATGTATCTGATTAAGCTTTACAAATCAATGATTACTGTAAGTTCTTAATATGATCGTCGCCCAATATGATTTTGAGTATCAGTTACTTGAGTTATAATACTTTTTGATCAAGCACTTTTTATGGATAACTACCTGAATAATAAGTATTTAATTCTTAGTACCCGCTTTTTATTAGATTAGACCCATGTACCATAAAGTCCGGATAAATTATGGAGAGAATCATAAGATTTATCCCAATACACCAAGGAGGTCAGATCTCAAAGTTGCTAACCTTGCAATTGCAGCTCAATGCATACAGAATAACATTTTAATCACCTTTTGTTACATAGCAGGTGTTTTGATATCCGTGTACTTTTATCAAAAAAGATTAAGATAGTTTTAGTTTTCTGAGACGAAGTGCATTGACTACAACGGATACGGAGCTAAAACTCATAGCTGCTGCTGCTGCGATCATCGGAGAGAGGAGTAAGCCAAAAACCGGAAACAGCCTCACCGAGCTTGGTGGCCATTGAATAATAACTAAAAGAATATTCCGGTTATTGTTTTATGATACGATACGTCTCATCTTTTCCATTATATATAAAATAAATACCGGCGGGAAATGCTCTCATATTAAGTATTAAACCATCATTAACGGATTGTGTATTGACTTGATATTGTTTACCAGTTTGGTCAAATATTTTTATATTTATGTTATCAATTTGTCCGGTTATAAAAACATCTCCAGTAGTCGGATTAGGTACTATCTCTAGTGACTGGGGTTTACATCCTTGTACGACTATTATATTGGAATATTTATAGCTGCCATCAATGTCTATTATTTTAAGTCGGTAATATACTTTGCCTCCGATGGGTTTGGAGTCAGTGTATTGATAATTTTGAATTTGTACCGAATTGCCTACTACCGGTATAACATCGATTTTTTCAAAATTTCCATATTTTGCTCTTTCGATATAGAACTCTTTGACATTAAATTCGTTGGCTGTTTTCCATTGAAGTTTTATGGAGGCGTTTTTGCAATCCATCGTGCTGGATGGTGTTGCTTTGAAGCTAAGCAGGTCTAGGGGCAATGCTGTCTGGATGAGATTTACTTTATATATTTTATTGGAGGCAGAAGAGTTTGCTGTATTCATAGGAAAAATATCACCGGCTCCACTTTCAAGCCCTCCAAAGATATAACCTACAAAAACTGTATCGCCTGTCAGTTGATTCTGGTCTATAATTTCGTGGGCTGCCATGGGGAGTGACTCATCAAGAAACAGCTCGGATCCTGCACCCAAATATACAGGCATTTGGGTTGAGAATACACTTTCGGAGTATGCTCCATTTCCATCCCTAGTCACTCGGCTGATGGTTTTTACAAAAGGGACATCAGGATCATCTATTTTATTGCCGTTAGCGTCAAGGTAGTATTGGGCTATTCCGCCGAAAAATATGCTGTGCATTTCATTGGCTGCGGAATCATACATGCTCAATTTGGCGGATTGGTAGTGGCTAAATTCTTGTTTAAAAGTAGATGTCGGTATAACAGTATAACCGCTAGCCTTTATTTCGATGGGGTTATAAAAGACACCGTCACTAGGTGTAAAAACTCCACTGGACACCATGTAACCAAATTTTGTATCGGGAAATACCTGTCCGATCAGATTATAGTCTCGTCTATGAAATTCTGAATCAAATGTCGCTGAATAGTTAGCTATACTTAGGCTAGTTCCATTATTAATGATCTGGAAAGTACGCATTTCTTCTGAATAGATTGGGTTCACCATTTGTGTATAGATTCCTGTGAGCTCCATACCGCCGACTAAATAAAAATATCCGTCTATAAATCCCAGCTGTCCCCCGGCTATTTTCATTCTGTTATCTATCAACTGAATAAAGTCTCCTGTGATGCTGTTGCCATTAATAATATTATTGATGAGGCTCGGAACATTAATAGCTGTAATGGCATCATAGGTTTGATAATTTCCATTATTATCTGCTCCATATCCACCAATGATGTATAAATTATCACCGTCTTGGTAAAAACTTGTATTGGTACTACTGAGTTGATTTTGTAGATCGACAGATAAGCTACTGAGGCTTGTACTCCAGGACTGCATCGCGACCGGATCTACTACATAAATCGTAGTGTTGTCTTGGCTAGAAGGAAAAGGCGGATTATTTTGACCTCCTCCACCTCTATGCATGCCGTCTCTCCTACCTGAAATGAGTAGCCACTTGCCTCCTGACTTTCCGGCGGCGAAGGAGTGTATGCCATCTAGTCCGGGGATAGTAAATGCGGGCTCCAGTTCTATTTCATAAGGAAATGATTGGGCAGACAATGGGTTAGTTACAACTATTAGAAATAAAAATAATAAAGGGGTGAGCGTACTTACTTGTAATAATACTCTATTCATTTATGTAGAATTAAGGTGATTAATGAGATGCTTTTTTTGTATTTCGCGATGAGCTATGTGTAGAAATTATTTTCCATTGGTTATTTATTTTTTTTAATACCGATGTAGCGACTCCTTTCTTTTTGATTGTTTTTGCTTGTCGTCCTTTTTCTTCATCCGGTTTTATTTTGATCGTATATACGTAAGTTTCGGTCGCAAAAGCATAAGGCAAATCCACTTTAGCCTCTATTTTATAATCCGAAAATGTAAAACTTTCGAAGTAGTCCAGTTCGGGTCCGAGGTGATGATCAAGGTAATTACTGTAGGTACCTTCTGAGCCTCCGGACTCATATACTTGAGCGTCCTCAGCAAAAAGTTCTGTGGTTCCTTCGGTAGTCAAAGCTTGGATGGCATCCTTATACCTTTTAAGAACCTGTGTCACTGCGAGGACATCAACTTGTAGATTTTCAGTATTTGAAACAGCGAGCGCTTCCTTTTGACTATTATTTTGACAGCTAATAGATAATATTGTAATGCTGAGTACAAGAGCGCTATTTTTGATTATATTCATTATATTTTGTTATTATATTTTTGAAAATGGGTTTAAAGGTAAAATATATTTTATAACATTTTATGTGACCATTGTTACATAGCAGGTGTTTTGATATCCGTGTACTTTTATCAAAAAAGATTAAGATAGTTTTAGTTTTCTGAGACGAAGTGCATTGACTATAACGGATACGGAGCTAAAACTCATAGCTGCTGCTGCGATCATCGGAGAGAGGAGTAAGCCAAAAACCGGAAACAATACACCTGCTGCTATAGGTACTCCAAGTATATTATAAATAAAAGCAAAGAAGAGGTTTTGTTTTATATTCTTCATAACAGCCTTACCGAGCTTGGTGGCCTTGACGATACCCATGAGGTCGCCTTTTACGAGAGTAACTTCGCTACTTTCGATAGCGACATCAGTACCGGTGCCCATAGCGATACCGACATTGGATTGTGCGAGCGCCGGTGCATCATTGATACCGTCACCGGCCATGGCAACAATTTTGCCTTGGGCTTGTAGTTTTTTGATAACCTGGAGTTTGTCTTCGGGCAGGGCTTCGGCTTGAAAGTCAGCCAGATGTAGTTGGTCAGCGACATATTTAGCCGTTCTTTTGTTATCACCGGTGATCATAATGACATCGATGCCTTGATTTTGAAGTTTTTGGATAGCCTGTTTACTTGTTTCTTTGATCGCATCGAAGATAGTGACATAACCTTGGACTTTTTGCTCGACAGAGATGTAGGAGACGGTTTTGCCATGGTTTTGTTCTGCGGCGACTTGTTTTTCTATCTCTTCGGGTATATAAGCATTGATTTGTTGCATAAGTTTTTTATTTCCGACAGCAATATCTTGCGCTTGGACTACACCAGTAACTCCTTTGCCTTTGACAGCTTTGAAGTTTTGGGCATCTGCTATTTTAATATTCTCTTCTTCGGCTTTTTGTACGATGGCTTCTGCGAGTGGGTGTTCGCTATATTTATTCAAGGCAGCTATATCATGGAGTAGGTCTTTGTCATAGATGCCTGCGAGATTGATAACTTTTTCGACGGAAGGTTTTCCTTCAGTGATGGTACCGGTTTTGTCTGTGATGAGGATATCTACTTTGTTTAGATTTTCGAGTGCTTCAGCATTTTTTATGAGTACCCCATTTTGAGCTCCTTTGCCTACTCCTACCATGACGGACATTGGTGTAGCTAGTCCGAGGGCGCAAGGGCATGCGATGATGAGTACGGCGATAGCATTGACGAAGGCGTAAACCAAAGCGGGTTCGGGGCCAAAATATCTCCAAACGAAGAAAGTAACGATAGCTACGAGGATGACAATCGGGACGAAGTATTTGGATATTTTGTCTGCCAATTTTTGAATAGGTGCTTTGCTTCTGCTAGCATTATTGACCATTTGGATGATTTGCGAAAGCAATGTTTCCGAACCTACTTTTTGGGCTTGCATGATGAAAGATTGGGTGCCGTTGATTGTTCCTGAGCTGACCGGGTCATCCATGTTTTTGTCTACGGGGATGGGCTCACCGGTGATCATACTCTCATCGACACTGCTACTTCCTTCTGTGATAATACCATCTACAGGAATTTTATCTCCGGGTTTTACACGGAGTAGATCGCCTTTTTTGATATTTTGAATAGCGATGATTTTATCTCCATCAGGAGTGACCAAAGTAGCTTCTGTAGGTGCAAGCTTGAGGAGTTCTTTGATGGCTCCACTTGTCTGACTATGAGCTCGGGCTTCCATTAATTGACCTAGAAGGACGAGTGTAAGAATAACTGTAGTGGCTTCAAAATAGACAAATACGGTGCCGCTTTCTGTTTTGAATTGTTCTGGAAAAATATCCGGAAAGAGCATAGCTCCGATACTAAAAAGCCAAGCTACTCCGGTACCTATTCCGATAAGTGTAAACATGTTGAGGTTCATGGTTTTGATAGATGTCCAAGCACGCTCAAAAAACATCCAACAGGCATAAAAGACGACTGGAAGGGATAAGATGAGTTGTATCCAGTTCCAAGTGACTTGCGAAAACAATTTGCCCAGTGGATGACCGGGGATGAGTTCTGCCATAGCGATAATAAAAATCGGCACCGTAAAAAGTATGGCGATTTTCATTTTTTTTAGTAGTTTATTATAGGTTTTATCTTCTGCACTCTCTGTAGGTTCCATCGGGACGAGATCCATACCACAGATGGGGCAGCTACCAGGACCATCTTTGATGATTTCCGGATGCATGGGGCAAGTGTATTGTGTAGTGGCATGTAGTTTGGGTTGTTCGACCAAATCCATACCGCATACGGGACAACTACCTGCTTGATCATAGGTTTTTTCTCCTTCACAGTGCATAGGGCAGTAGAATATACCGTTGCCGGGTTCTTGAAGTTTTGCTGTTTGGTGTTTTTCATGGCCGGGCATATTGATGGTGTAGTGAAGTCCTGCCTTTAATAAGGTTTCTTGGAGTTTTTCGAGGGGGACATGGCTGTTCATCTCTATGGTTACAGCTTCATTTTTTAGGTCGGCAGTTACTTTGGTGATTTGGGGCAAAGCAGATAACGCACTTTCTACGTTTGTTTTGCAGCCCACACATGTCATGCCGGAGATGCTGTAGTTGTGTTGCATGTTTTCTTTTTTTGCAGGTCGTGGATCATCTGAGCCGGTGTTGATCGGTATAGTGTCCGATATCGTTGATATTTTATACTTTAGTCCTGCATCGCTTAATCTTTGTTGGAGTTTTTCGAGGGGGACATGGGATTTCATTTCGATTTCGACGGATTCGTTTTTAAGATCGGCAGTTACTTTGGTGATTTCTTCAAGTGCGCTTAGAGCTTTTTCGGCATTATTTTTACAGCCGTTACAACGCATTCCGGTGAGTTTATATTTGTGAATCATATTTATTGATTGTGATTAGTGAATTATTTATCATTATTTATTTATTTTTTAAAATCTAATAGAAATTCCGCCTCCGCCTCCGAATCGATTGTCATAACTTGCCATGAGCGAAAAGCCTCTTGAGATCATATATTCTGCTCCCGTATTCCATACGACTTCAGACTCGGAGGTTTTTCCTTCCGGAAAGTCGGTGACTACCCCAAAGTCTAACTGATATTCATAATATCCAAATACCGAAAATCTCGGGAAGAGCATGATACTTCTACCTATGGAGATTCTTGGTCTAAGTTTGGTATCGATTCTTGCATCCAAGCTAAATAGATATGGGGTCAAAAATCGAATACCACCTACACCTGTGGTAATTAAATTTCCTAAACTATCCGGTATATTATTTTCGGTATTTATACCTCCAAATAGGCGTAAAAAGTCGTGTAAATAATACTCATAAGAAATTTCCGCTTCCAAATTTTTGTTCCAACCGTACTCAGCAGATACATTAAATTGGTTACGGATATTAGATGTGCTGGCACTGAGGGTTGTCATATGAGAGGCAGCGTCCAGCATCCCAAAAGTGTAATATCTGTCTGTTTCGGCGACCAATGTTTTGACGGGGTATTTTTTTAATCGTTGATCGCGTGGGGAATCATAGCTGAATACCCTGGCCATGCCTCCCATCATGTGATATAGTATATGGCAGTGAAAAAACCAATCTCCATATTCATTGCCATAAAATTCTAGTGTTACTTGTTGCATTGGTGCGACATTGACCGTATGTTTCAAAGGAGAATATTCTCCATTTTTATTGATGACTCTGAAGAAGTGACCATGTAAGTGCATGGGGTGATGCATCATGGTGAGATTATTTAAGATAATTCTAGTGACTTGCTTTTCTTTTATTTTAATGACATCGGATTCTGAGAGTGGTACTCCATTCATACTCCAAATATACCGCTGCATATTTCCGGTTAAATTTAATAATATTTCTTTGACCGGTAGATTCGGGTCATAGTTTGTCTTTTGAGGAGATTTTAGATCATCATAATTGTACATGGAATACATATTCATTCCTTCCATTGTCTTTTTTTCAGATTTTGGCATCGACATTTTTGTACTTTTGTTCATTCCGATGCCTGATTCTTCTTTGGTCTTATTTTGTTTGTCCATGTTCATCTCACCCATATCATTGGACATTTTCATGCCATAATTTTCTTTCATTTTGAATCGCTCATCTTTTTTGGGACGAAACTTAAATGCGCGTGCGCCCATTTTCATATCCATTTTGGCCATTTTTTTCATCATGCCTATTTTGTCCGGTCGCATTATTTTTTGTGCTTCTAAGATCTCACCGGATCCCAAGAAGGCACTGGCTGTTCCTGATCCATCTTGAGCTGTGATTCTAAACTCTATTTTTCCGGAAGGTGGGATAGTGACGATGTAGTCATAGGACTCAGCGATAGCGATAAAGTTTTTGTTTTTTTTGACTGGAACGACATCAAGGCCATCCGCAGAAATCAAGAGCGGATGGACTCCTCCAAAAGTCATCCAAAACTGTGTAGAGGCAGCGCCATTAATTATACGCAATCTGACTTTTTCTCCTGGTCTAAAATCGGGATATTCGACCTGCTGTTTTCCATTGATCAAAAAAGCATTGTAATAGATATCTGCGATATCTGCTCCCTCCATTCGCTGTCTCCAAAAATTGAGTTGTGCCCCGAGTGCTCTGCGTCTGATGACTTGATTGAGAGGTGTGGCTGTTCCCTTTCGGTAGTTGTACCATTCAGTTCCTCTTTTTAGATTTCTAAGTACGTTCATCGGATTTTGGTTTGTCCAGTCAGAGAGCATGAGTACCACCTCCTTGTCATAATCGAATAACTTTTCTTTGGGATGTATGACAAAGGAACCAAATATACCGACCTGCTCTTGCAGCATGGTATGTCCATGATACCAATACGTTCCGGACTGTTTGAGTGCAAATTCGAATTTTTGGGTATGTCCGGGCTCTATAGGTGGCGTAGTAAGGTAAGGTACACCGTCATAGAAATTGGGCAAGAGAAGTCCGTGCCAGTGGATAGATGTTTCTTCGTCCATTTCGTTTTTGACATAAATGACGGCATATTCTCCTTCTGTAAATTCGAGTGTGGGTCCTGGAATACCTCCATTGATGGTCATCCCCTTGACATCTTTTCCTGCTATATTTACTATTTCCTGTCTCAGGGTCAAAGTATATTCTTTGACGGGATAGTTATCAGGATTACCCTCGACAGATTTTTCGAATTGAGCATTTAGGTTTATAGTGAAGCATAAAACAATAATGGGTATATAGATGAGTATTGAATTTATCATAGGATAGTTGATGTTTGATTATTTTTTAGTTATACTTTTTCTTAATAGCTGTGCATTGATGGCGACGATAACGGTACTCAGACTCATAAAGACGGCACCGATTGCAGGTCCCAATACAAAACCGGACTTATAGAGTACTCCGGCAGCGAGTGGAATGGCGACAATATTGTATGCGGTAGCCCAAATAAGATTTTGAATCATTTTTTTGTAGGTAGCTTTTCCAAACAAGATTAAGTTGGCTATGTCTTGGGGATTACTGTTGACCAAAATAATATCAGCAGTTTCGGCGGCTACATCCGTTCCGGATCCTACGGCGATACCTACATTAGCTTTGGCTAGTGCAGGAGCGTCATTGACACCATCTCCCGTCATCGCGACAAATTCGTTTTGGGCTTGAAGTTCTTCTACGATTTTGACTTTTTCGTGTGGCAATACTTCGGCATAAAATCCATCTAGTCCGAGTTTGTCACTAACTGCTTTTGCAGTTATTTTATTATCACCGGTAGCCATGAGTACTTTGATGTTGTTCTTTTTGAAAATCTTTATGGCGTCTACAGACTCTGATCTGATTTCATCAGCCAGAGCAATATATCCTACGAGCTTATCATCGACCAATACAAATACGACGGTTTCGGCTGCGTCACTAAATGCGTCTTGGGGTATATCGATATTAATGTTTCTGAGATAACCGGGGCTAACTATTTTTATATCTTTACTTTCTACTTCTCCCTCTACGCCTTTTCCGGTGATTGCGTTAAAGTTTTTGACTGCTGGAATTGTTATATTATTTGCTTTTACTTTTTTCATAATCCCAACAGCAATAGGATGCTCAGAACTCTGTTCGAGGGCACTACTCAATCTCAAGATTTCATCTGTTGAGTACTTAGGATCGACAGATTTCATGCGAGTGACCCCAAAATCACCTTTGGTGAGGGTGCCTGTTTTGTCAAAAACTAAAGTTGATATTTTTCGAGCTTCTTCAAAAGCAGTTCTATTTCTAATGAGTAATCCATTTTGGGCAGACACGGCTGTAGAAATGGCTACAACCAGGGGTATAGCCAGCCCAAGCGCATGCGGACAAGCGATGACCATCACCGTAACCATTCGCTCCAGTGCAAAAACAAATGGGTAACCCAAGAACAACCACACGGCTAATGTCCCAAAACCTACGATTAAAGCAATATATGTAAGCCATTTGGCGGCGCGATCCGATAGGTTTTGCATCTTGGATTTACTCTTTTGAGCCTCCTCAACCATCTTAATGACTTTATTTAGGTAACTGTCTTTGCCAGTACTGACAACCTTGACTTTTAATGAGCCGTTACCATTAATGGATCCACCAATGACTTGATCACTAGGGTCTTTTTTGACGGGTTTAGATTCGCCGGTAAGCATCGACTCGTTGATATAGCTACTACCGTCAACGATGATCCCATCTGCAGGGACTTTTTCGCCGGATTTTATGAGGATGATATCATCTTTTTCCAAATCTTGCAGAGGTACTGAAATTATATTTTCTCCCTCCACCCTATGTGCTTCTGCAGGCATCATACTAACGAGGAGCTGTAGTGCTTTTGAGGCACCTAAAATGCTCTTCATCTCGATCCAATGTCCGAGAAGCATAATCGTAATTAAAGTAGCCAACTCCCAGAAAAAATCAACCCCATTAAGACCAAATACTGTAGCTGTACTATATAGATATGCGACGGTAATGGCCATAAAAATAAGGGTCATCATCCCGGGACTTCGTTTCTTTAGCTCTTTCAAAAAACCCTTGATGAAAGGCCATCCACCATAGAAATAAACGATTGAAGACAGGACAAATAGGATATAGGGATTTCCTGGTAGTAAAAGTTCGTATCCGAAAAACTTTTGAATCATAGGAGATAGAAACAAAATGGGAATTGTCAGTAGAAGAGTGATCCAAAATCGCTTTCTAAAGTCACGTATCATCATCTTGTGGTGATCATGGCCTTTCTGTCCCATAGGGATGTCACCTCCATCGTGATCCATTTTGGA
>JAJRUR010000068.1 GCA_024277695.1 Bacteroidota bacterium
ACCTATAGCAGGCAGCACGATGGGTCTAGTTCCCCAACTTGCTCATCACTTGTGCGGTAACATCTTCACTTTCTTCAGCGTAGAGTAATTGACCTTTGCTTGTATCAAATATATAGGTATAGCCTCCGGCTCTACCTACTTCTTTGACGACATTCTCTATCTTGAGGAGTATAGGAGTGAGAAGCTCTTCGCGTTTGTTCATAATTTTTTGTTGCGTTTCTTGCTCCAATTTGGCTATGCGCTGTTGTTCTGAGCCTAAAGATTTTTCGAGATCTTGCTGCTCAAGCGGAGAGAGTTCCCCACTTTGGATCCGCCGTACCGCATCTTCGTATTTTTTCTGAAAAGCCTCATAATTGCTTTGAATGCTGGCCATGAGCGGCTCCTGAAAACTCTTGAGTTGCGCTTCGGCTGTTTTGATATCCGGAAGAGAAGCCAAAAGATTGCCATAGTTGAGATGACCAAACTTCTGTGCTGAAAGCATCGAAGCAGAAAACATAAGCCCTGCGAGTAATAGTGTTTTTATAGTTATATTCATTCTAATTTGGATATGGTTTGTGTAATAAAAATAAATTGTATTTCAGCCATAGAACATCTATGGGGGCACAAATGTAACCGTTTTATAGTTTTTTAGGAATATTTTAACGCCAGGACAATCAAGAGGCATTAAAGTCTATGGCTTTGGGGCTACCTTTTCTATAAAGGGCGGTTTAGTTAGAACTCCAAAACTTGTACTGTGATGTCGAGCAACACATCCATTTCTTTAGCTGAGCCACACAGGACATTTTTAGCTGAGTAATAGCGGCGAGCCACAAACTAGGTCTTGCTCTCAAATAGTTCTCCCCCGCACCTCCAAAGCTGACAGTCTCCGAAAAGAAGGATTTGGTGTTTTCGAACTGTCCTTACACACTCATGCGCTTGAGCAGCTCGACTCAGAAACTTGCCAAGTTTAGTTTGATTCGGCATCTTTCATACCCTCTTTGATCTCGCCTTCAATGCTGGCTTTGGCAGAGTTAAACTCTCGGATGCCCTTACCTAGGCCTCGCATGAGTTCAGGTATCTTCTTGCCTCCAAAAAGCAAGAGCACTACAGCCAAGATGACGATAAGTTCAGTGCCTCCGGGTAAAAATGCTAAGTTCATCATATTGTTTTTTTTATGTAAAGATAATACAATCCTATGTCATAATCCAAGTTATGTCGCACTCTATAGACATATACGCCTCAAAATAGTTTAACCCTATATGGAGATATCTATCATTTAGTTATCTATCGGGTGGATAGCTTGACCTGTTGTTTTTGGTCGATCTGATCTTTGGCACCGTGCATTGAGCTCTTGTTGATCTTGCAAGCTTAATATTCTGATGATTTGGCCATTTTTAAGTATTACAGAATATGGTATTTCCAGTTTAGGAGCATCTAGCGCATTCGGATTTTCTTTTTTCCACGACTTTATACCATCATCATAGGCTCCCTGCGACTCATATTTGGCTTCTGTTCCATCAGGAAAAATTACCACCACCGGAAAGATAAGCTCATAACATTTGCCCAGTTCAGGGTCATCTGTAGTAGTTTGGCACTCTTTAAGTGCTTCTTGTTCGGCTTGTTCGTCGAGTATGGTCACCTGTCTGCCATCTTTGGTAAACACTATCTCATAAGGAAATTTTACCGTGGGTTTATAGGGCTCTCCGGGATGATTGCGTATATACAATCGTATAACTCGAATACCGTGCGCTCGATTCTGTACTTCTTTCTCAGATCCATCCGGAAAGATAAGAGTTAGCGGATAAACAAATTCAAAACAATCATCTTGTCCTAAAGAACCTCTGAAGTCTATGGTCTGTTCGTTTTGGATTGTTGGCTGATCGATCGCTTCTTCTTTGACACAAGAGTACAGAGTCGATCCGACAATAATAATGGCTAGGAGTGCTAAAAGTCCAAAATATCTGTTCGTTTTCATCTTTTTGTGATTTAGTGAATGGTTTGATTACAATTAGGTTTCCGAGACTCCATCACACTACATGATTATAAAATTATAACAAAAATCTATCCATATCAAGTATTCTGAGGATTATTTATAAATTTTTTTTGGCTGTTATTAGTCAAATTTCGGCCAAGCAAATGATTATAGTTACATTATATATAATGAAATAAACAGATATAAAAAGAAATATTTTTTCGGATGGGCCGGATAATTGCCTATTTTAATCACACCTGCCGGAGCATCCGGTAATCTCGCGGCAATTGATTGGGGATCCGGTATCACTATAGTCACAAACTGTAACGGTGCGTTCTGCACAAGAGATGACACTGCCACAAGGACATGTAACGGTAATCGAGCTTTCTCCGCAACTGCAGGTTCCGGTCTGGGTACAGTCTGAGGCAGCGCTCTGGTCTGCACCCAAAATGTCAGGGATACCGTTATTCGATCCAAAGTTGCTGCTCCCACCACCGAATTGTGGTTGGTAATCTTGGTGATCTGCTTCTTGGTAGGCCAAAAATAATTTTAGTTTTTTTGGTAGTTTTTTATAATTGGACTTATTAAATAGTTTGTAGCTCTCATCCTTGCCCAGTCGATAAAGCACTTTGTCGTGCTTATTTCTTTTAATACTGAAATATTTTTTTCTATTTTTTAAGATTTCCAAATTTGCAAATCGACCTTTTTTGGTATATCTTACTAGGTATAGGTCATCGCCATCTTGATAGTGGTAGATAGTCTGATTGTTGGTTTTGTCCTGAATGACTTTGCGTAGTACAAAGGGCATTTCCGGTGGGTTGTGCGTTTGTAAGTTCTTTTGTGGGTCACTAAAGAAGTAAGCGCCATAGATGCTGATCAAAACGATAAATAGTTTCATGATATGTTTATTTTTTCTTTTGGAGTTACAAAGTTAAACTTATTAAGTCGATACAGATATCACCCAAAGAGGTGATATAACAACAAAAATGGCCACTCACAAAACCTGTGAGCGGCCAAAAGTTATATCGGACACGAACCGGTGTTAATTATTACTTGCTTTAAAATCGGATTTTTGGATATCGTGTCTTCGATGTCTTCTACAGTTTTGCTTTAATTCTTGTTGATCTTCTAAATTTTCGATAGTGACCTGGTCACCATTTTTGAGGATTACATCATAAGGAAACTGTATTTGCGGTCGTGTGGAGTGACCGCGATTGTCTTTTTTCCAAGCGTGGATAGCTCGTTTCAATTCTTCCTTGTTTTGGACCTCTACGGTAGATCCGTCGGGAAACTCTAGCGTGACGGGAAAGACCAGCTCATAACACCTAGCGCGATCCGGTACATTATCTTTTACACAACTTTTGAGCAGACGTCTCCATTGATCGGCATTTTCCAGAGTAATGATGTCGCCATTTTCGAGTTCTACCTGGTAAGGAAATTGAAATTTCGGACGAAAAGGCTCACCGGGATTGTCTTGACGGTATGCTCGTACCGCAGCTTTCATTTCTTGCTTGTTTTGGACCTCTACGGTAGATCCGTCGGGAAACTCTAGCGTGACGGGAAAGACTACTGAAAAGCACTTGGGGCGATCCGGCAAGTTATCTTTTATACAGTTTCTGAGTAGGCGTCTTAATTGGCGACGATTCTCTAGGGTGACTATTTCGCCGCTAGCTAGTTCCACATCAAAAGGAAACTGAATTATTGGGCGAAAGCGCTCACCCGGGTTGGCTTCGTGGTAAGCCCGCACGGCAGCTTTAAATTCTTCCTTGCTTTGGACCTCTACGGTAGATCCGTCGGGAAACTCTAGCGTGACGGGAAAGACTACTGAAAAGCATCGATGCTCTCCATCATCCCCAAATCCTCTAAAGTCAATTTCCTCTGTTTCATTTTTGGCTTGAGCCATGTCCTCATCTTGAGTACATCCGTAAGAAATAAGACCGATAGCTAGTAACAGCATCAGTGTAAGACCTGAAAAAAAACGATTAAGATTCATAAGATATAATTTTTTTATGGTGATAAAGATACTCATTAGACTCCAGAAAAGAGCCAAACGTTTAATCTACTCTAAAAATAAAATTATATTTTTTTGTTCGGATCGAGCGACTCGGTCAAGGACTTGACGGCTTTCCATTCTCCAAAAAAGTTTCGTCCGATAATCCTCAAAACCGTATAAGCAGGAATGGCGAGTATTAATCCCGGCAATCCTGCCAGTTTTCCACCGACCAAAACTACCAGAAAGATCTCCAAGGGGTGCGCCTGGACACTTTTGCCGATGACATTGGGCTGAACCACTAAACCGTCTATCTGTTGAACGGCCAAAATCACACCGATCAGGACGAGGATTTTGGGCAAGAGTACTGAAGAAAAATCCATACCCGCATACGAAGAGACGGTGATAAACGTGCCGAATAACATTCCGATCAATGGGCCGACATAGGGTACGACATTGAGCAATCCTGCAATAAATGCAATCAAAAGCGCATTCTTAAATCCAATAATGGCCAAAGTGACATAGCACATCAAGGTAAAAATCACAGCTTGTACAACTAATCCTCCAAAATACCTTGACAACATTTTGCGTGTCTGTAACAATACCGAATGCGAACCGTCTACATAAGCATCCGGGATGACTGAAGTGATCATGCGGCCAAAGAGATTTTTGTCTTTTAAAAAGTAAAAACTGATAAATAAAATCGAAAATAATGCTATGAACAAATCTCCGATAGTACCTACCAAAGACTGAAAGTACTGAATAATCGTTTTGGGATGAAAAGACTTGGTCAGTAGATTCTGAAGTTCCAGCTCTAAACTTCTATCATCCTCCACCAAGGAGCGCTGCTTGAGCCAATCCTCCATTTTTAAAACCGGGCCGCGTATAGAAGAAGAGATATCATCCATCCCTATCTCTGAAAGATGTTTGGCTTCATGGATGATAAGTGGCACTATAAATGACGCTACCAAATACAAAACCAATAAGAATGTCACTAAGGTTGTGAGTGCTGCCATCGTCCGATTCAATCTAAATTTTTTTGCTCTGATCGTAGTCAAATATTCTACCATGGGAGCTCCGATGATGGACAGTACCCAGGCTATCAATATATAACTGAGGATATCTCTAAATACAACAACAGCCCAAACAACTACGAGCAAGACTATCGCTCCGAAAATGATTTTAGTCAGTTTGTTTATCGTCATAGCTCACAAAGTTGATATTGCGCTTAAGCCCTGTAAATTTAGTTCTTTTTATGGGAGATTTGCTAAATAGTTTTCTAAAAACCTCTTCTGTAATCTCCTGCCAGTCATGTGGGGACATACGGAGTAGTGCCTCCGAAGGCTCAAAAGCCGGTTCGGTATGTGGCTGAGCAAAACGATTCCAAGGGCATACTTCTTGGCAGATATCACAGCCAAAAATCCAGCCTTCCATTTTGTCCTCAAAGCTGTTCGGAATCTTCCCTTTGTGTTCGATGGTAAGATAAGAGATACATTTGGAGCCATCCATTACATAACCTGTTTCGTCGATCGCCTTAGTAGGACATGCATCGATACATCGACGGCAAGTACCGCAATAATCTTTGATAGGAGCGTCATACTCCAGTTCCAAGTCGATGATCAATTCTGCCAAGAAAAAATAAGAACCGGCTTTGGGATGAATCAAGAGGGTATTTTTTCCGATCCAACCCAAACCGGATCTCCTAGCCCAATCTCGCTCCAAAACAGGTGCCGAATCTACAAAGCAACGCCCCGAGATCTCACCGATCATCTGACGCATATCCTCTAGCAACAGTCGTAGTTTTTTTTTGATGACCTGATGATAGTCTTCTCCCAGAGCATAACGGGATATCTTCAGCTTGCTGTCCTCAGAGATATACTCATCGGGGTAATAATTGTACATCAGACTGATGACGGACTTGGCCCCCGGCACGAGTTTTGTCGGGTCTAAGCGCTTATCAAAATATCGCTCCAGATAGTTCATCGTTCCATGGCGATGCTGATCGAGCCATTGTTCCATGCGCTGAGCTTCATCCTCCATATATTCTGCCTTGGATATCCCTACTTGAAAAAAGCCCAAGTCCGATGCACGCTGTTTGACGAATTTTGTTTTTTGATAAATAGTCATCATCCGAAGGTACTCAAAATTCTTTTTTCCGGTATCCTAACTATAGCCAATGCCTATGCTCTCTGACACGAAAAAGACTTACTGGTCAAGCATCTAAGATTTGTAACTTAGCAAACCTTAACATAATACGACGAGTGGGGTTGACATCGATTTCTTCAAATTGGATGGTAGCGACGCGATTATCGAGATGACCATCTAAGCGTGTCACGCGACCCGGTCCGAATTTTTGGTGAAGTACTCGCATGCCCTGTTGTATCAATTCGGAAGGGCTTTGTTCAAAATCCGGATAAGATTGGGTTTTGGGGTTTCTGCTTTTTTGTTTTTTGAGGCGTGCAGCGAGTCCGGCACTTTGATAATCCGGTACGGGACGACCGCTGATAGCAAATCCTACCGGAGCGGTTTCGATCAAATGATCTTCGGGTATTTCGTCCAAAAAGCGGCTTATTTCATTATATCGAAGGGAGCCGTACTGGTAGCGAGAATTGGCGAAGCTGAGTGTGAGATGTTTTTTGGCGCGGGTAATGGCGACATAAAAGAGGCGTCTTTCTTCTTCTATAGCATCGGGATCTCCTTTGGCCAAAAAAGAAGGAAACAGATTTTCTTCCAATCCGACCAAAAATATGGAAGAAAACTCCAGCCCTTTGGCAGCATGTACGGACATAAGGCTGACGAAGTCCTTGTCTTCGGTCTGTTCGTCCATATCTGTAAGCAGGGCAATGTTTTGGATGTAAGCAGAAAGGGATTTGTCCGAAGCATCCCCATCGACTGCTGCCTCATCATCTTCTACAAATTCTTTGATACCATCTAGTAGCGCATTGACATTGGCCAGACGATTCATGCCTTCGATAGTACTATCCGATCTGAGCAAATCGTACACTCCGGAGGCTTTGGAGATATACACCGCTGTAGTGTATGCATCCGTAGTTTGTGCTTTCTGTCTCATGGCATGGATCAGCTTTTTGAATTGAGCAAGTTTGGTCACAGTTCCTTGATGGAGCGCAACTTTGGCCATAGCCTCCCAAATAGAAATCCCATGTCCGTCAGCTGTAAGTAATATTTTATCGATGGTCGTCTTACCAATGCCTCGCTTCGGGTAGTTTACTACACGCTTAAAGGCTTCGTCATCACTCGGATTGAGAGCTAATCGCATATAGGCAAGG
>JAJRUR010000069.1 GCA_024277695.1 Bacteroidota bacterium
TAGCCATAAGCCAAATTTAATAAAATTTGTTTGATTTTCCTAATAAATCCAGGATTTTATCCATCTGCCTGTGGACGGAGAGCCCCAAAATCGTTGATCGGTATCCCTCGGTTTTCCAATCCTACTTATACGTCTTATGGCGCATATCAAAAACATCTTGAGCAACCCTTTTTTATATATTACAACATAAACGTTAAAAAAAACCTACTTGCCAACAAGGACAGGAGAGTTGTTAGCGGATTGGGTTTTTTTTAAAGGCAAAGAGCGCAAGAGCTAGAACAAAATTGTGTCCTAAATAGCGAGATAAGTAAACTTTCTTATCTTGCCGGCATGGAAGCTTTTTTTACAAACGATGCTATCGTATTGGGCATACTCATCGTAGTACTGGCTCTTATCTTTCACACATCGAGTCTTGACAGTCCGGCATGGAAAAAATTTTATACCTACTGCCCTCCCTTATTGCTGTGTTATTTTGTTCCTGCTATTCTGCATTGGCCTTTGGGGATTATATCCGGTGATGGCTCCCAGCTATATTTTGTAGCATCGAGGTATTTGCTCCCTGCGAGTTTGATCTTGTTGTGTTTGAGTATTGATATCCAAGGGATCATCAATTTAGGCCCCAAAGCGTTGATCATGTTTTTTGCGGCTACAACGGGTATTGTGATTGGTGGCCCAATAGCCCTCTTGCTCCTGATGACCATTGCACCGGACTTATTTGATGCCTCGACAGATGAGCTTTGGAGAGGCCTATCTACCGTAGCCGGAAGCTGGATCGGAGGCGGTGCTAACCAAACAGCTATGAAAGAAGTATATGAGGTCAGTGATCAGGTATTTGCATCTATGGTCGTAGTCGATGTAGTGGTTGCCAATATTTGGATGGGATTCTTATTATATGGTGCCTCGATATCGGACAAGCTGGATGGAGTACTCCGAGCGGACAATAGTGCCATCACCGCACTCCAAGACAAAGTAGCCGGATATCGAGCCAATATCGAACAAGTACCGACCACGACAAAGTTATTTGCCTTATTGGCAGTAGCTTTTGGAGGTGTGGCACTATCCCACTGGGGTGCTGATACCGTAGTACCTATGATGAAAAAATATTCCGAAGTATTAAATGCCTGGCGCTTGACCTCTTTGATGTCCGGCTTTTTTTGGTTGATCGTATTTGCGACAACTATTGGATTGGCACTTTCATTTACTCGATTCAAGAAACTAGAAGGTGTAGGAGCATCCAAATGGGGCACCGTATTCATTTATATCCTGGTAGCTACTATCGGTATGAAGATGAACATCGGGGATGTTTTTGATAATCTGGGAGTTTTTGCGATCGGTCTAGTGTGGATGCTTGTACATGTGTCTATTTTATTGGCAGTAGCCAAAATCATAAAAGCACCTTTCTTCTTTGTGGCCGTAGGTAGCCAAGCCAATGTTGGAGGTGCCGCTTCCGCCCCGATAGTAGCATCTGCCTTCAATCCCAGCCTCGCCCCTGTAGGTGTACTGATGGCTGTACTCGGCTATGCACTAGGAACCTACGGAGCGATAATCTGTGCAGAATTGATGCGCGCCGTGGTAGGATAATCGGTAGATAGCACTTTATGCCCCTTTGCTTTTGAAGTACCTTTGATACTCTATATCAAGGGCTTAAAGAAAGTACTATATACATTTATTATTGGTTTATACCATAATTTTTCATATCTTTGCGCTCCAATTTATTTTGAGCAAGCGTTAAATCTGCAAATGAGCAGAGTACTGCTTAGAGATGAAGCTTGTTTGACCATGTTCATTTGTATCAAAAAATCAACCTAATAACCGGCTTCGATAAAAGTAAAATATGAAAAAGAGAGTATTATTTGTCACACAAGAGATGCAACCGTACACCGCACTGAGTGATATTGCAAATCTGGCGAGGAGACTACCGCAAAAAACACATCAGTCCGGAATGGAGATACGCGTATTGATGCCGCGTTTTGGGACCATCAACGAACGCCGCCATCGCTTGCATGAGGTAGTCCGCTTATCAGGTATGAATATCGTAGTCAATGAAGATGATTATCCTTTGATCATAAAAGTAGCCTCCCTCCCGGGAGCGCGTATGCAGGTATATTTTTTGGACAACGACGAATTTTTTAAAAGAAAGCTGCTCTTTACGGATGAAGAGGGCAAGTCCTTTGAGGATAATGAAGAGCGGATGATTTTTTTCTGCAAAAGTGTACTCGAGACGGTCAAAAAATTTGGGTGGTCGCCCGATATCATTCACTGTCATGGATGGATGACTAGTCTGATCCCGCTGTATATTAAGACGGCTTATAAAAATGAACCCATCTTAAAGAATTCAAAAGTTATCGTCTCCTTATATAACAATGATATGGATCATGCGTTTTCTACACAGTTCCTAAAAAAAGCGGTGATTCAAAATGTTGAGATTGCTGATCTGGAAGCCTACAAGCTAGATAACGAAGTCTCTTTGCTTCACGGAGCTGTCCAATATGCCGACGGATTAGTAAAAGCCGGAACATCACTGTCCGATGCATTGGTCCAACAACTAGACACATCCGAAAAACCATTGTTGGACAGCATCGCAGAAGAAGGAAATTTGGATAGTTATATTGATTTTTATAAATCCTTACTTCAAGACGGAGAATAAAATCCTGTGACTTGTAGATACTATATTTTTTCAATAAAAAAGTGTATGTCAAATAAACTAAGGGGTTCTGTGTACCTCATTTTGGGTATCCTTATCGCACTTTCGTGCAATGAGCCCACCTCGATCGGACTCAATATTTTGGACGATGATGTACTACAGATCGATGTGACCGATCAAGTGGACATCACAGCAAGACCGGTATTGCAAGACTCCGTACAAGTCTATCCGATCTCAGGCTGCTATGCCAGGGCACCCCAACAACACCCTATACAATATTATATCACCCATCGCACGCACAGCCAATTCGGGCCTATGTCCTCACAGATCTATTCCGAATTTGTACCTTCTTCTGTAGTATCAGAACCATTTGACGATGTCATCGTAGATTCTGTCAGGCTACGCATTATGTATGATGCTCCTCTTTGGGGAGATACTCTGACCGAGCAACACTATTTGGTCCATACGATCCAAGAGGCCCTATCCGAAGAAAACTACTATTCCAATCAAAATATAATGATTTCTCCCGATCCTATCGCCGAACTGCGATTTGCGCCACGACCTAAAACGAATACCTTGCTGATTTCAAATCGCGTTTCTCCTCCGGATACAAGCATGATTCCTCCCAGCATCCAATTTGAAGTGGACAAACGTATCGGTGAGATGATTCTGAGTATGGATACCACAGTTCTCAAAGACGACTCTCTATTTTTAGAAGTATTTAATGGAATCCTTATTCGAGCAGAAGAAGGCTCCAATGCTGCACTCAGTTTTGACCTTAAAGACATCAACTCGGTACTGAGCATATATTATACTAGAGCAGATACTGCTTTTGGTGTGTTCAACCTACGCTCCGGATTTACCAAAAAAACTTTTGCTACGATAGATCATGACTATAGCAATAGTGAAATAGGTGGTTTTATCGGTGATGAAGCCTATGGAGATAACTATATAGTTGCTGATGCATTTGTGGGTGTAGAGACAGAATTTACTATCCAAGTTCCGGATTTGGACTCTAATGTCATTATCCATCAAGCGAGTCTAGAGTTGACTTCTATGCAATTTGAGACAGACCCACTACGCAAAGACCCCTCCAGACTACTGCTCTATGAACTTGATGACGAAGGTAAGCAACAATTGATCAGTACGGCCGTATCACTGGGAAACGATTGTTTTATAAGCACCGAATATTTTGGACGATCCCGCATCCAAGTATCTAATGGACAAAAAAATTTTGTGTATCAGCTCAATATCACAAAAGAGATTCAGCAACAACTAAAACATAAAAAGGCATTAAAGCTCATTTTGAGCTCTGAAAACAATCTGACCGAAGCAGCACCCTTTATGGCTTACGGGGTCAAGCATGATTTATTTCCGGTCAGGCTAAATATATCCTACACCAAATATTAATATCCAATGTGTGGAATCGTAGCTTATCTGGGGGATAAAGAAGCCTACCCCATAATATACAAAGGGCTGAAGCGTCTTGAGTACCGAGGCTATGACAGTGCGGGTATAGCTATATTGGTCGATGACCAAATCTATAGCCTCAAGAAAAAAGGACGCGTAGAAGCCATATCAAAACTCTACGACAAGAATATACACAACGCTACAATCGGGATCGGTCATACGCGCTGGGCTACTCATGGAGAGCCCAATGATGTCAATGCACACCCCCAATCGTCATCAAATGGAGACTTGGTCATCGTGCATAATGGTATCATCGAAAATTATAGGGTCCTCAAAGAAGCACTTCTGCATTTGGGACATACATTTGAGAGTGAAACCGATACAGAAATCTTAGCACATCTGATAGATGAATACAAACAGCGAGACAATCTGAGCCTTGCAGAAGCTGTCCGCAAAGCACTCAACCGAATAGAAGGCGCTTATGCCATCGTGGTCATGGATCGTCATCATCCGGATATACTGATCGGGGCGAGAAAAGCAAGTCCTCTAGTCTTAGGGGTGGGTAATAACGAGTTCTTTTTAGCTTCCGATGCCTCGCCACTCATCGATCATACCAAACGCGTCATCTATTTAGAAGATGAAGAGATGGTTATCCTGCGACGAAATGGTTCGTTTGAGATTCGCAATCTAAAAAATGTATTGCAAGATCGCAAAATCGAAGAGCTGGATCTCGAACTGGCCCAATTAGAAAAAGACGGATATGAGCACTTTATGCTCAAAGAAATCCACCAACAACCGCGTACTGTAAAAGACAGCCTAAGAGGAAGACTGCACGTCGGTAAGAATCTAGCTAGTTTGGGAGGATTGCGCAACTGTTTAGATCGGATGCTTCAAGCAGATCGTTTTATTATTTTGGCATGTGGGACATCTTGGCACGCAGGGCTGATCGCCGAATACTTATTTGAGGATCTGGGACGTATCCCCACAGAAGTCGAATACGCCTCAGAATTTAGATATCGAAACCCCGTCATCAAGCCCAACGATGTAGTCATAGCCATCTCCCAGTCAGGTGAGACAGCTGATACCCTCGCAGCCGTAGAACTGGCCAAAAGACAAGGGGCCTTTGTTTACGGAATCGTCAATTCGGTAGGCTCGACCATCGCTAGGACTACTGATTCGGGATCATACATTCACGCCGGACCGGAGATCGGTGTAGCATCTACCAAAGCCTTCACCGGTCAAGTAGCCATTCTGACCCTGATGGCACTCCAACTCGGTCACAAAAAGAAAACCATAGATGATCAGACTTACAAAAAGTTGCTCCTAGGGCTGCACCAAATACCCGATCTGATACAAAAAATACTCGACAAAGCAGACCAAATCAAGTATATAGCTACAGAAATCCAACACGCCAATAATGCATTGTACCTCGGACGGGGATACAATTTTCCCGTAGCACTCGAAGGCGCACTCAAACTCAAAGAAATCTCTTATATACACGCTGAAGGCTATCCTGCTGCTGAAATGAAGCATGGCCCCATAGCCTTAATAGACGAAAACATGCCGGTAGTCATCCTAGCTACTAATATAGAAGCTTATGACAAAATATACACCAATGTCCAACAAATCAAAGCCCGCAAAGGTATCGTAATTGCTATCGTCAAAGAGGGCGATTCGGAAATTTCGCAAATCGCGGATTACATCATTGAGATACCAAAAACCGAAGACCCTTTGACACCGCTTTTGGCGGTCATTCCTTTGCAATTGCTCTCTTATTATATCGCTGTAATGAGAGGCTGCGATGTAGATCAACCTCGAAACTTAGCCAAATCTGTTACTGTAGAATAAAAAATAATTTAACTTATGGAATATAATTCAACCCGAGAACAACTCATGTTTACCGAATACGGCAGAAATGTCCAAAACCTCGTACGTCATGCCTTGACGATCGAAGACCGTAAAAAACGCCAAAGTTATATAGAATATCTGGTGATGTTAGTAGAACAATTAAACCCGCAGGCGCGCAGCATACGAGACGATAAAGAAAAACTATGGAAACAGATATTTGCCATGACAGATTTTAAGCTGGACGTCGATACTCCGGAAGGCATGGTAGTCAACAAAGAAACTATAGACCTCAAGCCAAGTCCTATTCCTTATCCTCCAAAAAACCCCAGATTTAGGCATTATGGTCAGCACATCCAGCACATGATCACCAAAGCCATCGAGATGGAAGAGGGCAAGAAAAAAGAAGAGTATATTTGGGTCATTGCCTCGTATATGAAGCTAGCTTATCAAAACTATAATGACAACTACAATGTCAGCGACGAAATGATACGCAGTGACCTCAAACTTCTATCCAAAGGATTATTGAGCCTGCCGGAAGAAAAAGCTATCGACTACTTAACCGCCATCGGCAAAGTCCCTGAAAACACAAATGAACGCTCCAAGAATTCAGGCTCCAAGCGCAAGAAGAAACATCACAAAAGAAATCATTATAAAAACAGAAGACGGCATTAAACAAATGTTGTAGCCGCACCTACGACGCTACAACAATATTTGTACCTATGGTGCTACTACAATCCGTTTGCTCCTCCGGAGCAGGTGACAAAATAGCTAATGCAACAAAAGCCCCGGCGGGGCGACCTGTAATATATGTTCATTGCATACACGCAAATATATTTCAGGAATAATACGAAACGCAATCAAAAATCTGACAGCGAACTCCTTCATAACTTGTTGAGTCAGTCAAAAAGATATGATTTTGATTTATTTGTATATTGCATCAGGAATTGTTTTTGGTATTAACACCTACAAAATACTGAATTTCAGCTAATTATATGAAAAAACAACGCCCTTTTTATTCTATTCTGTAACTACCGAGACTTGATATAGTATCTTTCCTTAAAGGATGATTTGAGTACGTATAGTGTCAGAGCCGGCAAATAATTTGATCAATAAAAGTACTTGATAACAAAACGCTTATGCAAACCTTAATATTAAACGAATTAAATCGAAGGCTGTTTGACGAGAGTTATCCCCGAATTAATAGCTGTCTCCATTTATTAACCGAAGACCAAATTTGGCATCGTCCTAACAGCTCTTGCAATAGCATTGGCAACTTAGTCTTACATCTTATGGGAAATGTACGACAGTGGATACTCTCGGGTTTGATAGGCCAAAAAGATATAAGAAAACGAAAAGTAGAATTTGAAATAGACAGTCGATTGCCTAGATCTGAATTGACCAAAGTTATGAATAGTTTGAAGTCGGACGTCCTCGAAGCACTGCCCCACTTACCTCCTAACTGGGTGGAGCAAATTTATCACATACAGGGATTTGAGGAAAATGGAATTGGAGTCGTCGTCCATGTCATCGAACACTTTTCTTACCATACTGGGCAGATAAGCCTCTACACAAAAATACTCTTGGATCAAGATCTACGGTATTATGAAAATATAGACTTGGACAAATGACTACTAAGCACGGTAAGTGTAATCCCTGATGCCGCAAAGTGCAATACAGCAATCTGTTTTTATCAAAGAACCATTTTATGTCCCTGTCTCCGGATGATGAGATTGCTTCGTCGTGCCTCCTCGCAGTGACACCCTAAATCGCCAACACGGGGA
>JAJRUR010000070.1 GCA_024277695.1 Bacteroidota bacterium
AATACCATCGAGTCGGATCGATACATCTTTTTTTGGCATCATACATAGAGTTTTTCGATCAGATAAGGAAAAGCTTTTTTGACACGTCCGAATAAGATCAGACCGATGAGCACCACTATAGTTGCGATCAAGAAATAGATTTTGTATTGGTATAGTTCTCCATACAAAATGATATTGCGTACGGAGACCAGCAGATAGCTCACCGGATTGTACGTGATGATTTTGTCTAAGAGTAGGCTTGCTGTTTTTTCAGAATAAATCACCGGGGTCATAAAAAATAATATTCTCAAAAAATAAGTAAAATAGTTAGAGATATCTACAGTTACCACTTGAAATAAGGATAAGATTATCCCTAAGATCAGTGCTAGTCCTATGAGTGGCAATAGAACGATAGGAAATAGAAAAAACCATCCGGATAGTTTTATCCCGAAGAGTAGCATGATCAAAATTACGAGTGCCACTGAAATAAAATCATTGGTGATAGAAAATAAAAGGCGTTCTGTATATAATACTTCGATGGGGATTTTTATTTGATTGATGGCGCGACCGTAGAGTGAAAATGTTTTTCCGATATTCAGTATAATATTGGAAAACATCTCCCAGATCGAATTACTGAGCAAGACAAAAAAAGGATAGGGGATGTCGATATCACCGGTATTGATCAGTCCGACTTTCTGTACACTATACCATATCAACATACCTATTAGCGGGTAAAAAATCAAATTGAATATTCCGATAAATGATTTTTTGTACTGAGCAAGTAAGCTGACTCTGAGTAGTTGAGCGATAGTAGATCGATAGTGATATATGCTTTTTATGATATTCAATATCCTAAATTTATTTTTGCGTAAAAAGTTTGTCTATTTTTTTTGATTCATTTTGTTGAGCTCAAAGGTATGGATATATTTTTTGTACATTCTATTGTCTTCAAAAAAAGTGAGATTGTTACGCTCCGTTTTCGTACGGACAGTCTAACGGGCATGCAGTATATAGCGATGGGCATCGCAGTTGCTTGAACTCAAAAGGCATAGCCGAAGTAATCGATATCTTCTTTAAAATATTCGGCGATGAGTTCTTTGAGCTCTTCTGTATAAAATGTTCTATAATCCAAAGGGGGGTGATTGACATTGACCGATGGTAGCGAAATGCTTTTGCCTAGTATTTTGTGCATAATGATTTTTGAGTCTTGTTCTATATTTTCGAATTTGCCGACAAAATCGACGATAATTTTTCCATTTTCGTCCGTAATCCAGTCCAATTGTGTCCAATAATTTTTGCCTGCAAAGGCGAGCGAGGGTTTTTTTTGTCCGTAAAAGGTTTTGACGAATTGGTCAAAGCTGAAATCGCTGTGTAGTTTGATGTTGGGGTTTTTTCTGATTTTATAGCGATAGAGGGATACGGTTCTGCTCCAGGGGTTTCGCACGAAGGCGAAGGAGAAAGCGCGATCAAATTTTTCGGGGCCGATGATGTGTCTAATATCTCTAGCGCTGAGGTGCTTAGCATGGGTAAAACCGTTAAAGTCTTTTCGATTTCGGTGAAAATTCAGCGCGCGTTTGATTGCTGTTCCTGCTGTTTTGGTGATGTGCACAAAGAGTACATCCTCTCTACCTCTCATCATAAAAGGATATCCGGGGGTTTGTCCCAGTATATTGGTCTTTAGGTCTTCTATGATTCGGGCTAAATTCATAATGTTTGCATACTCTTTAAAAACAGTTGTGCGCTGCGTTCCCAGCTATATTTTTTGGCTTGGTTGAGGGATTGCATACGGAGTTGGAGACGAAGTTGAGGATTTTGGCTGACATCTAATAAATATGCGCTGAGTAAATGTATATTTTGGGCATCGAACATCAGTCCGGCAGCTCCTGTAATTTCGCGTAAGCTGGTATTGTCTGCTACGATGACCGGCGCTCCGCAAGCCATGGCTTCGAGTACGGGGAGTCCAAAGCCCTCATACAGAGAAGGATATACCAATGCTAAGGCATTGGACATCAATTTGGGCAGTAAGCTGCGCTGTACATAGCCGGTGAGTAGGATGTCTGTTTTGAATGGGTGGTTTTTGTATTCTTGTAAGAGTTCGTCGGTATGCCATCCTTTTTTGCCTACGAGCACCAATTGGGTGTTTTTTTGTGATTTTTGACGGAAGTCTTTGTAGGCTTTTAGGAGTGTAGATAGGTTTTTGCGTGGTTCGAGTGTACCTACATAGAGGAAGTAATCGCCGGAGATGCCGAGTTCTTTGAGACCGTTTTTGTCTGACTTCGGGCTAAACATGGCTTCTTTGCCGGCGTAGATGACATCGGTTTTTTGTGCGGTACTCGGGGCATATTGGATGAGGTCAGCGCGTGTATATTCGGAATTGACTAGGATGCGATCAGCGCGTCTGAGTATGCCGGGGAGAAATATTCTCTGAAGCATCTGACTATGAAATACGTGCATTCCGGGCATTTTGACTGTAGTCAGATCGTGTATGATGGTGACGCGTCGGATACGACGGGGCAGGTTGAAGGGTCCGAAGTGCGCCGGTTCGATGACGACATCCATTTGTTGTCGTGCCAGCGTGCGAGGGATATCCCAAAAGAGCCTGAGTGATTGGTGTCCCGGTATTGGATATATCGGCTTGACGATTTCGGTAGCGGGAGGTAGATCACCTTTGGCCAGAGGTCTTACGAGAAAATATTGATTGTGTTTGTCTAGGCGCAAGAGTGCCTCGATCAGGTTGCGTGTATAGATATGGATACCCGCATATTGTCTATCTAAGGTATCAGCCAAAAATGCTATTTTCATGATGCGCTGATTTGGTCAAACAATGCTTGATATGCCGCGATAGTATCATCTAAGGGGTATGTAGTTGGCTCTTTGAACTGCCATTCAGTATGGTATGCTTTTTGGACGGCTTTTGCCAATGCTTCCGGTGTCAAATTTTCCATGCGTATGTATCTGCCCGTCACTACTTCGTCTAGTGCTCCTCGGCCGGAGATGACCAATGGAGTACCCAAAGCCATGGCTTCGACAGCTGAGAAGCAAAAGCCCTCACTGTAGGAGGGTATGACGACGACATCGGAGGAGCTGACTTGAGATTTTAGTTGATCAAAAGGCAGATGATTGAGTTCTGTAATGTGGTCTTCTAGGTCGAGCTCTGTGATCATCTTTTGGATACGCCGATGAAATGAAGCGGGGATACGTGGGATGATGAGCTTTAAGTTGCTGTTGGGGATGTTTTTTTTGATGTGTGGAGCGGCTTGCAAGAGTAGGTCGAGTCCCTTGGACACACCTAGTCTTCCGAAGTAACAGTATGTGAAGCCGGGCTGTTTTATTGGAGTGATTTCTTGAAATTCGTCATAGGGTATTCCGTTATAGATTCTGATCACTTTCCGGCTTGGAACGCCATAGCGGATGAGTCGGTTTTTTGTAAATTCGGAAACGGCGACGAAGCGATCAAAGTTTAAGCGGATGATGATTTGTTCAAAGCGGTTGTGGAGCCATGCGCCTATTTTGGTCATATAAGGTAGGCGATACCAGAGATTTCCCCATAGTTCGTGAAAAGTGATGGTGATGGATTTTTTGCACCACCATGCTGCTATGCGAGCCGGAATGGCAGCATTGTATGAGGTGGTGTGTATATGATCGCATTTTCGAGCAAATGGGATGAGAGCAAAGACCGAAAAGAAGGTAAAGAGGTATCTATTGCGGTATTTTGTTCGGACGATCTTGACACCGTTTAGGCTTTCTTTTTTTGCAGCAGAATGGATGACTCCGGATGTAAAAACGGTTACGTCATCACCCCTGGCAGCGAGCGACTCACACAGGTGTTTGAAGAGTGTCTCCACTCCACCGATATGGGGGTAATAGTTTTCGAGTACAAAGAGTAACTTCACGGAAGATAAGATCAGAGTTTAGCTGGATTCATTTTTTTTAACCTCTTGCTCTAGAGCTAACTTGCGCACTAGTTGTGTCAGATTCTGCTCTAGGCGGTTGATACTGGAAGATAACTGAAATACCAAGATGAAGAGCAGTCCCAAACAAGAAAAAATAAGGGCATTGACATTATTTTTGAATCCGAGAAAATGTGCAATTTTTGATGTGAGCCCATTGGGGAGCACAGCGAGCAAGATCACGAAGAGCCAAAACACAATCCAGATGATAGCGTTTTGGATTGTTTTTTTGCCCGTACGAATTTGGTGTATGATACGATACAAGTAATAGAGTGCGATGAGTGGTACGATCCATTGGTATATTTCGAGTTGCATAAGATGGAGATTTTGTAGGTATTCTTATATATTGGCTTTGAGATGGTTATTTTTTTTGGTACAAGCGGTCATTTTTATATAACTTGCGGATGAAATTACTATATTCGTTGTTCGTTTATATATTAAATTTATATCAAATATATAAATATCTCTAAACAAATAGATTGATTCTGAATGAGAAAGTCAAAAATAAGCTCTTCTAGTCCGGTTTTGCCTTGGATATATCTTGTTTGGGCTATTTTTGTGGCCTCTTCATATTGGATGCTCAATCCTAAATATAGTCTTGCTGTAGCGCATCAGGCATACTTTGCGCCTGTAGTATCAACGCTAGTGATCTTGGCTTTGTTGGGTTGGTTGTATGCCAAAACGAAGATTTTGGATCGTTTGGTGAGTGGCATAGGTATTTTTTTTCTATCCGTGATACTGTTACTGCCCTACTGGATCAGTTTTTCGGGGTCATATAGCAGCATACATTTTGGAGCTAATGCGTTTGTGCAGTTGGTGGCGCACTATGTATGGATGATATGGATACTACTATTGGTATGGCTCTCTGCCTATGGGATAGGTGATCGGATAATGCAGTGGATGAGATGGTCTCCTGAGAGATATGGTTTGTGGTATAGTCTGGCTATTGGGCAGATGGTGTGGACGGGTGTATTGTTTTTGTTGGGAGTTTTAGGGTTACTACACCAAATGATTTTGGGTGGTATCCTGCTTCTTTTTATAGCTATAAATGTGAAGCGTGTATGGAGTTTGGTACGTAGTCTATGGCAGCCTATCCACATCAAGGGAAAGCGAAGTATATGGCTAATAATCTTATCCGGCATCTTGATTTTGTTTGTGGGGCTCAATCTAGTGTACAATATTAAGGCTTTTCCGATTGGTTGGGATGCGGGCAGTTATTATATCAATTTGTCATCGCTCATCGGGGAGGAGAGCGGACTAGTCCGTGGGTATCAGGCTTATAATCAGTCGCTTTTTGGGAGTTTGGGATTATTGATTTTCAAATCATTGCCGGGAGTGTTTGCCTTGGTGATATCGGGAGGGATTTTGGTAGCTTTATTGATCTATCAGCTGGTTCGGCAGTATGCGTCCCGTACGATGGCTCTATTTGCGGCATTGTGGTTTTATAGTTTGCCTACGGTGAGTTTTTTATCGACAAAGGATGTGAAGATCGATTTGGGTCTATTGTTTATTTTGATTGTGACGGTGCTGATGTTTGTAGAGTGGTTAGGCACCAAAACGGAACAAAAGAAGTCCGTATTGGTGGTGGTAGGTTTGTTGTTGGGTTTTGCGGTAGGTATCAAATATACTGCGGTGTTTTTTGCGGGTTCGCTCTTGGTGATGTATTGGTATGCACGAGTAGGTTTGCGAAGTGCGCTGGCTTTGCTCTTGGTGATGGTGAGTGCCTTTGTACTCATCCGGGTAGATCGGATTAGTGGTGTAGCGATGGGGGTATCCGGTGGTAAGCTTTTGGCCTTGGTTACTGCCATACCGGGGATCCTTTATTTATTGATCAAAAATAAAAAGAAAGTATTGGCTCCGCTAAAGTTAAGTGGCGTACTGGCGGTAGTAGCTCTGTTGGGATTTGGTCCTTGGATGGGTAAACATCTGGCGGAGAACCGATCGATCAAGCCGATGAAATGGTTATTTGGCAAGAGTGAATTTCCAAAATTGAATGAAAAATTTTTGGAGTCAGATGAGATGGACATACGCGAGGCGCTGTTTATAGCCTTGAGGGACAAAGAAAATAAGAAGAAAGAGCGCAGTTCGAAAAATGAGGAGATTCTGAGGTATTTGGGTTATGAGCGAGGTATTACGCGTTTTGTATCCTTGCCCTATGATGTGATGAACAATCTCAATATCCGCGATCCCTATGTACATGTCGGTTTTTTGTTTTTGATGCTTTTGCCTATCTTATTATGGTCTGGAAAAATAAAAAACAAATGGTTGAGGGTCTTGTTGTGGATCATCCCTGTCTGGTTAGCGGGAGTAGGTTTGGTGAGCCATATGGCCAATTCGCTTCAGCAACCCGAATTATCCATATTTGAACTGATCAATGCATATTTTGCATATTATAATCAGGATGTAACTCTACCGCTTGTCTTATTTAAGGTATTTGGCTATCTGGTCAGTTATCTGTCCTTGCCGATATTGTTTTTATTAAAGATAAAATATGTCACTGTCAATTTTTTGATCTATCCAATAAGTTTTTTTCTCGGTTTGGCGGGTATGTACATTTTGCACCATCGATTTAAGTCTTTGGATGAGCGGCTGAGGTGGTTGATGATATCAGCCTATGTATTTGGGGTATTTTGGTGGATTTTTGGAGGTGGAATCATTTGGTATGCATACTATATGCTTGCGCTGGTCATTGTCTTGGCAGCGATTGGTTGGGATCGTAAGCTGAAGGATAAAAGCCTGTCTTGGACGCGTTATCCTCTGTGGGGATTTGGAGGGTTGTGGGTGATGATGGCCTTATTGCTCAGGCTGACGGGGCTCAACCCTGAGACGGAGGAGTTGTCCAAAAAGATGTTTGTTCCGGAGATGTTTCGCTATGCTAGTGGTAGTCTGGACAAGGATGAAGTCTTGGGAGAGATGTTTCCCCGAATGGATGTAGCGGTCAAAGCGCTCAATAGCAGTAGTGGTAAGGTGTATCGAGTGGGTACTTATCTCCCATACTTTATACGAGACAATAATAAGCGTGTGTTTTCGGATAATCAACTGGATGTACATGACCAGATCAGTAGTAGATACAGCTCAAAGGAGGCCTTGGCGGCGACGCTCTACCGCGATGGTTTTGAATATATCGTGGTGGATCTCAATACGGCCACGATCGATAATACCCCTGAGCAATCATTGCGCAAGAAGTTCAGAAGCTTTATGTTTTTTTTATTTGACAATCCTCGAATCCAACAGATCACAACAGATAGACAGGTGCGCGGAACGGTCAATGGCGAGACCAAACTCTTCTACGAGGTATTCGGCTCCAACGAAACGGTGGTACATTCAGGGAGTTTTGCGGTATTCAGAATCGTGCCATGAACCGACGTGATTACTATATCGTCTTGCCTGCTTACAACGAAGAAAAGCGCATTCGGCGGGTGATCCGTTCACTCCGTGAGTCCGGATATGATCAGATCATAGTCATAGATGACGGTAGTACAGATAATACTTCGACGGTAGCAGCAGAGGAGCAGGCTATTACACGAGCACATCTCATCAATATGGGGCCGGGAGCAGCGACCCAATCGGGCATTGATCTGGCGATAGACCTCGGGGCAAAATATGTCGTAACGATGGATGCTGACGGTCAACATAGAGCAGAAGATATCGACCGTATGGCTAGTCGGTTAGAGGATGAAAATCTGGATATCGTGATCGGGAGTCGATTTATACAGACCAAAAACAAAATTCCATATTTGCGCAAGCAATACAATCGCGTAGGTAATATCTTAACCTATCTGCTATCGGGACTCTACGTATCGGACTCCCAGTCAGGGCTCAAGGTGATGTCCCGATCCTTTGCCAAAAATCTCCGCTTGGAGCACAACGGATTTGAGTTTTGTACGGAGATCATCCAGAAGATGAAAGTCCATAAAGCCCGCTATGCAGAAGTACCGATCAGTGTTCGCTACAGCAGAGATACACTGAGCAAGGGGCAAAGTTTTGTCAATGGCCTGTCGATGATCTATAATTTGTTTCAGAAGCGAAATATGTAATTCTGAGCTTGCAAGTTGTGCCAAATATTTTTTTGCTGATATTATACATTTCGTTGTTTTTTGCCGTAAAGATGACTTGATGGTCTAAAATTTGCTATTTTTAGCCTATAAACCACCATGTTATGAATCAGCGCTTACTCATTTTCCAGTCATTGGTACTAGCCTTACTTACGCTTTATGGCAGCAATATATATGCCCAAAATGTATCTTTTGAGTCCTTAACCGACAGTACCGAATATGCGGATCTGCTCGACATTGGAGACATCCTCACTATCGAACAGAGTGTTATAGTGAGTTTGGATTCTATCGAGGGCATCGCGAGCAGTAGCTTTTATGCTACCACTGTGCCACAGTGTGGAGCACCTACATTTACCAGTGGGATACACATGTACAATTATGGTACACTGCTCTTTGATCCATCCAATCTTAACGATACTATCAATACTTTTGATTTTAACTACAATTATCCCTGCGGGGAACCTTTTACATTGGACTTTGTAGGCATCGGAGAGGTGGAGTTGATGAACAGTGACCGAGATGTCATACTGGATAATAATATCCGTATACAACTCTTCAATGGATATGTCAGCTGTCAGGGAGACTTCGGAGCGGTAAAAATAGGAGGAAGGAAACTAGCTTTGGATGAGTTAGGATTTTATTTTGATCCACAAGAGTGTCATTTTTCAAATTTTGAAGTGCGCCAAAATCCTTGCTTTAATTTTGAATATACTGTAGATATAGCTTTTGACCACGTAGGTGTGCAAGACTCCTTTGAGGTCTATATAGATGGTCTCCTGGATGGGAGTTACAGTTATGATGCCCTACCGCTCGAGCTAGGTCCTTTTGATGGAGACGGAGTGACCGGTCATCAAATCGAAGTGCGCGACCAGCTAGATGCTCTTTGTAGTGCTGAGGGCAATTTCGGGCCTGTATTGTGTGATCCGGACAATTGTAGCATCAGCAATCTGACGATCACACCTAAAGAATGTATCAATGAGTTTTTCTATCCCATAGAGATTGATTTTGACTATAACAATGTCAATGCTCCGGTTTTTAATGTTTTTAGCAGTCAAGGCCGACTGGGATTTTTTCAGTATGGCACCCAACCTGTGACAGTCAATATGCCGGCGACCCATCCGGACTACATGGAGTATATTATCGTCTCGGACAATAACAATCCGGACTGTGCGGATACGATATTTTTTGCCGGTCAAGAGTGTATCATCCCTCCCTGCATCATCAATACTTTGGATATCCATCCGCAGGATTGTAATGAAGGGCAATATTTCTTTTCTGTACAGGTCAAAGGACAAAACACATCCGAAAGCTATGACTTGTATATCAATGATTCGCTTTATCAGACGGTCAACTATGCACAGCAGCCTGCCCAAATCGGAGTTTTTAGATCCAATGATACACTTGCTTACAATTTCAGAGTAGAGGATCACGAAGATATCGGCTGTTCTATCCAGCGACAGATACCACCGGTCAACTGTGCGGATACAATGCGCTGCGAGATATTTAATGTGCAAGTTTTTATGTCAGGATGCCAACAAGGTTTGGTCGATGTCTTGATCGATTTTAATTATTTTAATACCTCAGATACATTTGCCCTGACCGGTAACCAACGCCTCTATGGTTTTTATGCCTACAGTGATCTCCCCATCGTGATTACGGACCTGGTTGGTGACGGGACCAAGGACTTTGAGTTTGTGATATCCGATACGGGTAGTCCCTGCCGCAATAAGTACCAACTGGGACCTATCCAATGTCCGGAGTGTACGCTGGAGTTGGATGAATTGATCGTGGGCGAGTGCAATAATGACCTTACGGTAAATGTTTTTGTAGATCTCGACTACGCCAATCTGAGCGGAGATTTTGTCGAGTTGATCGGACCGCTGGGATCTTTGGGTTTATTTTTGATCGAGGACGAACCCTATAATATCCATTATCCCATATCCGGAGACCAAGAGTATATACGCATAGTAGATCCGGGTAATCCGGTCTGTGGTGACTCGCTAGCTTTCGAGGTACCTGACTGTAGGGCAGAGGAGTGTAGCATTACGATGCCATTTATCAATCGCTTTATCTGCAATGGGGATAGTCTGACTATAGAGCTGACTTTTACGGCACTCAATACAAGTGATTCTTTTACTGTCATCGCTAATAATACGGACTATGGCATCCATGCCTATTCAGATCTTCCGGTCGATATCGGTCCGCTACCGGGCGACGGGCAGACAGTGATCGATATGAAAGTAACCGACGTACTGACCCAGAAATGTAGTCGCTCTTTTAGATTTGGTCCGGTGCAGTGTATTTCATCTACTAAGGAAGCCGATCGTATAGCATTGAGTATAGTACCGAATCCGGTACGCGACCGAATACAGATCGTGACAGAAGCAAATATCAGGATCATACGCTCGGAACTCTATAGTAGTTCCGGACGTAAAATAGCCCAATGGACAGGACCTTATTTTGATACGGAGGAGATGATGTCGGGACTATATTTTGTGCGCGTATATACGGAAAAAGGGCCGGTAACTCGTCGAGTGGCAGTAGTGAAGTAATATTATCCGTGTCCTACATTGCGTGCTTTGCGGTAGAGCAATTGTTTATTATCTCAAGACCGCATCACAACTTATTTACAGGTCGCTAAGTTGAATACTTGTACAGTGTTGCGTACTTTTGTGTGGAGTATTTACTCTGACCTAAGGCTGGGATACTAAAGCCAAGTTACAGTTTTGATTGAGAAGTCGGAGATGTATGGAGGCGTTGCCTGGCACGCATCACTCCTTGAGAAACACCCACTTAGCGATTTCCTTTAGACTCGTCTTCTTGCCGTACATC
>JAJRUR010000071.1 GCA_024277695.1 Bacteroidota bacterium
CATTCCTTAGGCCGAATACCATTCGGCATCCATGACTGCTGAGTCTTGTGGCTCAGCAGTTTTTTGTTATGTAGATACTGCAAAATTGATTACAATCCTACAGCAGAAAACCAATATCTAGATAAAAAGTCTCAAATATCAAATATTTTTTTTGACGAGCCAAGCACCTGCTTTATTACATATCCGATATCTTTGCATCATAATGATGAATCGTTTTTTCGTTCAAGTCGGTATTTTTCTAGCGATCGTATTCGGACTACTGACCATAGGGTATCTACTCAACCAGACTTTGATACGTAAGTTTCAGTATGCGGTAAAACCTCAGACGCGTACGCTCATCACCGGACCTTCCTTGACCAAGTCTGCTCTCGATCCGACATATATTCCTTTTACAGAGAATATTTCCCAAAAGGGAGAACACTATCCGGAGTCTTTGGCTAAACTCAAATATATCCTGCCTCGTAGTCCTCAACTCCGCAATATCATCCTCTGCCTCAATCCCGGTATGCTCATAAAACGAGCGGAGTTTCGCCTAAAATACAATTATGGTTATCAGCGCAAAATTGTGTCTAGAATCTACCCGATTACTCAGATAGCAGACTACGACGGTTGGGGCTTTGACCAAAAAAAATTATATACCAACTATCTGCTCAAACGCATTTTGCCACAAAGCATTTATCTGTCCGATTATTTTGCCGAAGACTCTACCGAGATACGGTATCCTTATATACGGAGTTATCGCTATACTAAGAAAAGCAATCTTGCCAAATACGAAAAACTCGTGCTCCAGCGTATGACTGAAGTACCTCGCGAGTACGCTGACTTTTCTCCCTATATGATGAACTTTTTGGACCAAACACTGGATTACTGCGACGCTTTGGGTCTTAAGGTCTATTTGGTCAACCCACCGGTACACAAGTTTATTCTGGACATGGTGCCCTCGGACTTGTCAGAACAATACGATGAGGTCATTCGGGATATCCAATCCAAGCATGACGTCACTATTTTGGATTATATGACACTGCCCTTGCCGGATTCTATGTTTGTCAACCAAAATCATATCAACCACTATGGGGCAGTAATCATCTCCAAAAAAGTGGCAGAGGCTATCCGAAGTGACGAAATCGGTCTTACCAACCCGGCCAAAAATTGAGTCCAAAGCGGCCGCTGCTATTTTTCTGCAAAGGAAAGGCATAGAAAGGCTCTAAGATCATAGCTCCGAAGAAGTTGATCCGCATAGACAAACCTACACTGGCTATATAGGCAGGAGTTTGTTTTTCTTCGCGACCGGCTACTATGATGGGCTCCAGTTTAAAGTCATCTAAGAGATCATAGGCTAGTCCTCCATCATAAAATAAGGCAAGTTCGGTAAAGAAAGAATTGGAACTAATCAAAGAGAGTGCCGCCGGACCGGTGAATGGTAAACGCAGTTCAAAGTTTGTCACCAAATACTTGGATCCTAGTAGTCGACGGAGGCTGAGATTGGGATTATCTTGCTGCAGTTCGAGCAGGGTGTTGAAGTCATATCCTTTGACTAAGAATCGATTACCGATATAGATCGGATTGAGGCCTGAGCGATCGTTGAGGTTGCGGCTGCCCCGATCTCTTCCATAACGTCCAAAATGTTCTATCCGAAATGCCAGACTAATGGGCTTGAGCCAAGCATATTTGCGATAGGATATGTTTGTCGAAAGAAAGTCAAAGCTACCGACATATCGCTCGGCGCTCAACAATAATCTGTGTCCTTTGAGTGGTGAGTAAGTGATTCCTGTAAAAGAATTGTCACTAACATAGGCTAGTACCATACTGGCAAACTGTCCGGAGATATTGAGATTGGATACATCCTGTCTTTCGGAATTTTGGCCTACAAATCTTCCATCCAGCAAGAAATATTCCGAAATGATTTGGCCGCTTGCATAGCGGATATTGCCGGACAATTGAGTTTCGAAGCGCTGGGTTTTGGATAGAGGGTACTGGGCATATAGAGAAGCTCGATCTTCAAAGATGCGTAAAAGCTGTGTCTGGCGCTCAAAAACCGGAGTGACGACACCTCCTATCTCGACTGTGGTCTGAAATGGTCTGGTCTGAAATCCTGTACGATAAGGTACATGAGAAAGTCCTCCCCCCCAAGCGATTCTACTTTTTTTATTGAGATATTGTATCTGTCCGGCGAAGTCCTGTACACTGCCATTGAGTGAAAAACCTGTAAAGAGTTGATGATTTCCGACGATATCGCTAAAGAGCATCGAGATACCTCCGGCGGCGCCTACATTGTTGCCAAAAGTATTGGCGGTAGTGACTCCTACCCCGATACTCGTCGGTGCTGCATAGTCGAGCTTAAACTTGGACTTGTAGGGTATGATGGCAAATTCGTCATCATCCAGTGGTGTCCAATTATCTGCTTGGAGCATGGCTGTAGTGACTAGGTCTAAATGCGGTGTCTGCTTGGGAGGCAAAATGGCTGCACGCATATCGATCGAATCTTTAGGTATCTGCTTATGGAGCAAAGCCTTGGAGCTCGTCTTATAAATGTGATAGTTATTGAGCTTAAAAAGCGAATACACAATACGGTCTTTTTTGCGTGAGACTGAAAGCGCAGGCGCAAAAGGAGTGATCCCGCTGATGCCCGTAGCCAGATTGGTCATCTGATATACTTCATCTTTTGTCTTGTCATATTTGTAGAGATCTCTAAATCCGTTTCTGTCAGAAAGAAAATAAAAATTACCCTCATGATCATATTGCGGGTTGAGATTATCCGCACCCTCAAATAGTGGGTAGTCTTTTATGACTCCGGTTTCGAGGGTTAGTTCGGAGATATTAAACTTCCATTTACCGCCATATCGATGATTGGGGTAACTGAGTCGGTCAGAGGCAAATAGGAGCGTTTGACCGTCTGCAGACCAATTGGCTTGTATTTCGGAATAGCGATCATCTGTGAGTTGTTTGATTTTACCACTCTTTATATTGATCTGATACAAATCCGTTTGTCCCTCTACCAGTCCGGTGACCACAATGGATTTGCCATCAGGTGACCATGCCGGATTGCTAAATGCCGGTAGCTCATCAAAATGTAGATCTTGGACTGTCTCTCCCTCTATATTTTTGATCAAAAGGATATTATCACCTTTGCTGATCCCGACGAAAGCTATTTTTTTGCTATCGGGACTCCATGTCCCCGATGACTCTAAATAGTTAAAATCATCGATGTGTCCTCCTTTAGCCGAACTGGCGATCTTGCGGATGATCTTGCCATTATGTGCATCGGCCAAAAACAGATCTACTGAAAAGATATCTTTTTCGGAGTTGAAGATCAAGTACTTTCCGTTGGGGCTAACCGAAGGCGATATATTGAGATTTCCGGCGTTTTTATCATCCAAAATTCTACGTCCGGGAGCTTTTTTGGATTTACCAGCAAGCAAAGGATCATAGTATCTGATTAGATTTTTTTTCCATTGGATAGAAAGTGAGTCTTCGGTTGTCCCCAGTACAAGAGGAATCGAAATCGCCATGCCGTATTTGGCTGTAGCCAAAAAGAACGGCTCGATCACACCATCACCATAGGTGCCTGTAAGAAATGCCCAGACTGCTTGGCCATACCGATAGGGAAAGTACTTTGGATTAGCGAGGTCTTTTATATCCGGGATATCCTCAAGGAGTACAATATTGCGCATCCACATAGCAGTATGCGCATCTTCTCGACCTTTGGACATGTACTCTGCCAGCCCTTCGACCATCCAAAGGGGCAAATTGGCTAGTGACTGTAGCGAGGTAGAATCTCCGGTAAGTATAGTGTGGTACTGAAAGGCGTGTACCAATTCATGTCCGATGACATGGTGGGTCTGCTGGTTAGTATAGGTGATAGGGAGGATGACTCTATTCTTAAATGCTTCCGTAACACCACCTGTACCGATGCCGATACTACCTGAGATCGTATTGGTCTGCTGAAAATCAGCGTGATTATTGTAGAGTACAAAGGGGTTTTTGTAATCGAAGCTATCGGCCATTACGGTTTGATGTCGTTCATACCAATGTTCTGCCCACTGAACGAATTCGATGAGTCGCTCTTTATCTTGGAGGTAGTGATATACCTCAAAAGTCGGTGATTCCAGAACTTTATAGTCAAATTTTTCGTAGCGGGGTTTGTTTCGATATTGGGCGGTCAGCGGTAATAAACATCCAATTACCAAACTTATTACTATGGAAAAATGAAGTCGATGCATAATGGTATTTTGTATATCTAAAGAGTAATTTTAGTGAACTATTGCGTATAATGGTGTTAAAAATAAATTAAATATACAATAAAATGTTAGATGGTCAATAGTTGACCTAATCAGTTTAAATGGGAGATGGTAAATATATCGCATTAAAAACACTAACTTTGTAATATTGAGCACAATTATGGAATCTGTTTTTTCGATTTTATCCACGGCGATTGTTTTGCTTTTTGTACTGGACCCTTTCGGGAATATAGCTATCTTGTTACCAATACTAGAAGGCATGGATAACCGCCGGCGTTACCGTATCATTATACGCGAAGTATTGATAGGATTGATCATTCTGTTGTTTTTTTTGTTTTTTGGCGATGATTTTTTAAAAATATTTCACTTTAAGACGGGATCAGTGACTATAGCCGGAGGTATAATATTTTTTATCATCGGGATACGGATGATTTTTCCTGACCCATCCAAGTCCAATGTTTTTTCGGATGGGTCCGAGCCGTTTATTGTCCCGATTGCCATGCCGATGATTGCCGGGCCGGCAGCTTTGGCGAGCTTAATTTTGTTATCACATAGTTATCCGACACAACGCAATGGCCTATTGATATCTCTCTTAGTGGCTTGGAGTATTTCGACCCTGATATTTCTGGCAGCTCCCATGCTATACCGTATCCTCAAGAAGCGCGGACTCAAGGCGATGGAGCGACTGATGGGTATGCTCCTATTGATTATGTCCATACAGATGGTAACGGACGGGATAAAAGATGTCTTTCAGCTCATTTGATTTCTTGCCCATGGATCGAATGTCTTTTATGCGCACAGGCAAATAGTTTAGCTTGCTGGGTCAAACTATTAGACTATACAAGACAGTTGAATAAAATGGCCTTTATAGTGTATAATTACGGGAATTGGAATTATTTTGGACGCTTGTTTGACTATTACTTTAGTTGAGGAGATGAAACTTTCAAAAAGCTATCCAGCAAAAGTCTTGATTCTGGGAGAATATACCGTACTCCATGGCTCGCCATTTTTGACGATTCCATATAATGGATGTCGGATGGAATGGGATAAGGTGCATGGTAGCGCGGTAGATCCGGAATTGGAGGATTTTTTGCAATATTTAGTTCTTACGGGTACTGATTTTTTGGATCTTGAGCGAATGGAAGAAGATGTCCGATGCGGTGTATCCCTGCGTTCCAATATTCCCATCGGCTATGGTTTGGGCTCTTCGGGGGCATTGTGTGCCGCAGTATATGACCGCTATGCCCTAAAAAAAACAGCATCAGTTGAAGAGTTGATATCCATATTTGGCTTGATGGAAGCAAAGTTTCATGGACGTGCATCCGGGGCAGATGCATTGGTAAGCTATCTAGATAAGGCGGTGTACAAAACAGACCAAGGTTTGATGCTTGGGCAGGACGGACTACTATCCGAAAAATGGACATTTTTTTTGTTAGATAGCCAACAGTCACGTAGCACCAAAGCATATGTAGAGACCTATCTGAATAGTATCCGATTGGAGGCTGCAGAGTTGGAAGGCTTGGTGCGTGAGCTACTTGAGGCTATATTAGAAGGTAAAGAGTCTTTGATTGGTTTGTTTTTTTCTAAAATCAGTAAGGTACAATACACGCTATTTGGCGCAATGATACCTGATCATATCAAAAAAATATGGGCGACAGGATTAGAGGGGGATCAGTTTTATTTAAAACTCTGTGGTGCCGGTGGCGGAGGATATTTTTTAGGTCTGTGTAAGAACGACTTGATGATACATTCGGAGCCTACTTTTTTTGATCTGCCTGTTCGTGTGTTGCATTCAACGCAAGTACAACCATAGTTTTTTTTGTGACAAAAAACGAGATTATGTATCAACGCAAAGAATTGCTTCAGAGGTATAGGCCTACTGTGATGGTATTTTTGTATTTTGTATTGGTTTATTCTATTTTTTACAGTAAAGATATCTTTGGTGTTCTGCTGAATCCTTTTTTGATACTCGTAGTATCTATTTTATTTCCGACTGCATATATTTATTATAAATTTGATCGACCGACCCTTCGCCCAAAAAATAAAAGACCTGTATATGGTATTTTGTGGTCGTCCTTCATATTTTTGGCTATTGTGCCTGTATTTTTAAAGGTACTCAAAATAAGTCCTTATCAAAGCTCAGATGTTTTTGTCCAGCTGGAGACCTTGTATGATCGCTTTGTGTCGGGGGTGTTTCCATATAGTGAAGTATTAGAGATGAGTCATCATCCTTATCCGGTCTATATGCCTATGCATTGGCTGCCGTTGGGG
>JAJRUR010000072.1 GCA_024277695.1 Bacteroidota bacterium
CATTAAAATCCAACCCATTTATTCATGGCATAATATATTTTCGGGTTAAAACCTTGGGGCTATTCACAGTTAAATTCTTTGAGAATTTTGTATAAATATTTTTGACAAATGTGGTGCCAAATTTATAGATATATATTGGTGTGATATAAAATAACCGTTAAGCTATCCTCGGTCTCCCAATGCTTTGATAGTAGAATCCCAATTCGTGCATTGCTTTTGGTTCAAACAGATTTCGTCCATCAAAAATAGCATGATGTGACATCAAATTTTTGACTTTACTAAAATCCGGATTTCTAAATTCGCTCCATTCTGTGCAGATAGCAAGCGCCTCAGAATCTTCAAGAATTTCGTAGTCGCTTGATCCATATGCAATTCGATCACCAAAAATTTGCTTTACATTGTCCATTGCCTCAGGGTCATAAACAGATACATTTGCTCCGGCTTTCAATAGTAATTCGATAATATACAATGCCGGAGCTTCTCGGATATCATCCGTATTTGGCTTAAATGCTAATCCCCAAATGGCTATTTTTTTATTCTTTACATCTCCTTTAAAATATCGGATAATGTGTTTAGCTAGTAACTCTTTTTGGACTTCATTGACAGACATCACTGCATGGAGTATGCTAAAATTATATCCATTTTCGTCGGCTGTTTTGGCAAGTGCTTGGACGTCTTTTGGAAAACAAGAGCCTCCGTATCCTATTCCCGGGAACAAAAATCTTTTTCCGATACGGTTATCACTACCCATGCCTCGTCGCACCATATCAACATTGGCACCTACACGGTCGCAAAGGTTGGCGATTTCGTTCATAAAGGTGATGCGTGTTGCAAGATAGGAGTTAGCAGCATATTTGGTCATTTCGGCACTGCGTTCATCCATAAATATAACCGGATTGCCTTGGCGGACGAAGGGATTATAAAGTTTTTTCATGATAGCCTTGGCGCGCTCTGAGGAAGTACCGATGACTACTCTGTCCGGTTTTAGAAAATCATTGACTGCTACACCCTCTCGGAGAAATTCGGGATTGGAGACTACATCAAAGAGGGCCGGATCCAAATTTTGAGATAGGCGTGCATGGACCTTTTCAGAAGTACCGACAGGAACTGTGCTCTTATCTACAACTACCTTATAGTCTTTTATGAGCTTGCTCAAGTCATCCGCTACACCAAGTATGTATTTGAGGTCTGCGGATCCATCTTCTCCGGGTGGAGTGGGCAGTGCAAGAAATATAATGTGCGCATCACGTATCCCATCCTCCAGTGAAGTGGTAAAGCGCAGCCTTCCGGCCGCTGTATTCCGCTCAAAGAGCGTACTTAGCCCCGGTTCATATATGGGTACCTTACCGCTGATGAGTTGGTCAATTTTCTTTGAATCGATATCTATACATGTGACTTGATTTCCGGTTTCTGCAAAGCATGTTCCGCTGACGAGTCCTACGTATCCTGTTCCTACTATTGCTATGTTCATGTTTTAGTGTTGGGAGTTTAGTGTTTAGTGTTTGGGGTTTGGGGTTTGGGGTTTAGGGTTTAGTGTTTGGGGTTTAATGTTTAATGTTTAGTGTTTAGTGTTTTGTGTTTAGTGTTTAGTGTTTAGTGTTTAGGGGGTTTGGGGTATGGGTTATTTTTGTAGGCTCTTTTTAGGGCGGATAATTTATTGGATATTTTATCAATTTGTTTTCGTGCATCGAGTAATTCTTGATTAGAGATAAGCTTTAGGTCGCATGAAAGGATAAGAACGTTAAGGACTTCCATAAGGCTACCATAAGATATTTCTATGAATCGTTGTTTTTCTTTGGTGGATTGTCTTGTAGTGCCTTCAGAGATATTGCATGCGACGGAGAGCATGGCTCTTCTGAGTTGTGAGGTAAGTCCAAATCTTTCATTGTCAGGAAAACCGGAAGATAATTGATATATTTTTTTGAGTAAAGATCTGGCATCCTGCCATACGTCCAATTTTTCAAAAGTATATATTTTATTATGTATAGAGCGACTCAAGGTATAGATTCTAAATAAAAAAAGTATTTTAGTTTTTGATCGTTACATTTAGCTTTGAAGAGGTTCTGTCATTACATCTCTATATATCTTGCGCAAGATAACGAAAGCCGATCCGATAATACCTCCGAGCAAAAGTCCTTTGATAAGATCCATTAGGAGATTAGGCGATTTTTTGGGCAATGGAGCTATGGGGCGATCAATGACAGTAATATACGGTGTCTTGAGATCGAGGTCAAATGCGGCTACTTCCATATTTTTATAAGCCTCTGCATAGGCCCGTGTAAATATTTCGATTTCGCCGAGCAGGCGATCTCTTTTTATTTTGGATGTGCGCAGATAAAATGTTTTATCTTGATCAAAAATATTGGCGAGGGCATATTGTTTGCCAGTCAAAACCTTATAGATAGAATCTGCTTTTGCTTTGAATACTTTGTAGGTTTTTAAGGCTTTGGCGGAGGATTTTTCGATATAGTATCGGCTCATTACATCGAATAAAGAATCTGTAAAATTGATAGAAAAATCTTCAGACTCCGATGTAATGGCCAAAAACATAATACCGGAGTCATCGTCATAGCCACTATTTAATAGTTGATTTTCTGATTCTGCACTTCCAACTATTTTTTTGTACAATGTATTGAGTATAGCATCCTTTGCAGGATTTTTTTCTTGGATATTTTTTTGTGTAAAAACAAAATCCGCCAAATCCATACGATCAGCTTTCTTCCACATTTCCCGAAAGGGATAGATATTGAGCAGGTGGTTGGCAAAAAAATCTTCTTTGCCGTCTATTTGAGTTTTTGATTGTAGTATCCGATATATTATTTTTCGGCTTTTTCCTATTTGGGTAATCTTGTCGAGATTGGCTCGTTTGCCGCCGGAACCCAGACCAAATGTTGCCAAAATAGTGGCCATACCACTCAATCCGCCTCCTTCGTTGGAGTCCACCATAAAAGTGAGTTTTCCGGTATAGTTGGTAACTTGCGTAGTGTATTGGTAGTACATATATGCGCCACCCAACAAAGCCAAAATCACAGGGATCCAAAAATACTTAAAGAGTTCTTTTATAAAACCCTGTATCTTGAGTATCACCTCACGCAGACTTATTTCGTCCTCGAGATGAGTAGGATATTGTGGATCAGTATGCACGACTAGTTGACATTTTGGAGTAGCAGGATCAAACTGAGTACCGCCGTAGCCTGAGCGATGGTATTCGATACCACTTCCCCCCAGTCTGTTTCGGATTTTTCGCGTTCTCTCTTTTGCTCCTCGGCAGGTTTTGAGCCGACGACTATGGTAGATCCCGGTTTTACTTCCGGATATTTTCTGAAAAAAACTAGGGTTTTGGCTTTGCGTACTTTTCCGGTAGCATCTATGACGCGGACATCTTTGCGATTACTATTTTCGGCTAGACCACCGGCGTATTGATCGATGTAATATTTGGCATTTTTACCGGGTTCGTATGCGACATTGATTTTGTTGGTATTTAATGTACTAAATGCTTCGTGGAGATTGACGGCTCCGGTGATGGTAACCAGATTATTTTTTTCGGGGATAATTATTCGATCTCCTTCCTTGAGAATAATGTCCTTGGTTTTGTTTTTCTTATTTATAATTTCGTCCATTTCGAGTACTATATGCCCTACATCTCCTGCTCTAATGAGCGTGGCACCGTACATAAAAGCTTTTGGTGTCAGTCCACCGGCTCGCTCAATGAGTTGAGATACTGTCTCGTTGGGTCTGAGTATGGCGTAGGGACCGGGATAGAAGACTTCTCCATCGATCGTAACTGTTTTTTGAAATCCAAACTCTGATATATCACGCACGACTATCTGATCATAGGGCTGCAATCTAAATTCCGATCCATCGACGATCTGTAGATTGGAGTCCACTTGTATAGTAGCTGCCAGTATCCGCTCTTCAACATTTCCCTTCAAGTCCACCCGATAAATATCGATACGGCGAGGATCGGCAGAAATCGATAAACCCCCGGAGATGATCAGGACGTCTGTGAGCGTCAGCGTAGGCGAATAGCTTATCTCCCCCGGTGCGCGCACTGCACCTTGAATCTCTATTTTGGCCTCATCTGTAAAATCATTCATCGAATAGATTTTGATCTTGTCGTTGGGTTGGAGGGCAATATTGTAATCTGAGCTCGGATCTGCTAAGGCTTTTTTGATATCGATGGCAATAAATAGATTTTGTTTCGGATTATTGGGGTTTATTCGTTCAACATATCCTATCCCCGAAGCATCTCTTTTTAGGCCTTCGGACAAAAATATTACATCCGTCAGACGGATAGTATTGCCAAAATCATAATCAAACTCTCCGGGATTTCGCACTGCCCCTTGTGTGGTGATCTGCGCTACATCCGAATAATTTTTCTTAGAAAAGATTAATAATTGGTCTTTGGGTTCTAAAATCAAATTATCCTGTGTATTGTGATTCTGTAAAATGTTTTTGAGATTGACAGGAATATATTTGTACGTCTTATAGTCAGTATTGAGTCGTTTGAGAAAAGCTGTGTTGAGAATAGCATCCGGCAGCAAAATGGCTCTTTTTAGCATATCGGATATGCGCTCTCCTTTATTGAGTGCAAACTGCCCTGATATCTGAACGGGACCGGATACACTAACTATATTTTCTACCTGACGCTCAATAGTCTGAATGGTGATGACATCTCCCGGCATTAATACGACATCGCGATTTTGATCCATAAGATTTTTGAGATTGACATCGATTAAGACTTCTTGGTCGTTTTGATAGCGCGTTATTTGGACATTGTTTTTTAACGCATTTTCTTTTAATCCTCCGGCATATTTTACCAGAGCGATGAGGTTTTCGGAGGGTAGTAATTCATAGCGAAAAGGGCGTTTTACCGCTCCTTGGATGGTGACGAGTTTTTCTGCAACCGGTACATAAATCACGTCATTTTCTTGGAGGTAATATGTACTACTAACCGATGGGTCCTGGAGATATTTATACACATCCAGCGTCTTTTTTTGATGGCCTCGCATTACTTCAATCCGGCGAACAGATCCTATGTCGTTCGGACCACCGGCTGCTACCAAGGCATTAAAGGCGGTATTCATAGCAGGCAGGGTAAAAGTACCGTAATTAAAGACTTCTCCCAATATACTGATATGTATAGTACGACCGGAATTGAGTGTAACTTCGAACTCAGTCGGTCTGAATCTATAGGCTTTTTTGAAGCGACTCAAAAGGAGTTTTTTTACATCACCGTAGCGTAACCCCTTGAGATAAATCCTTGGCATACCTGTCGGTTTGATATAGCCGTCTTGGTTGATTTCGAATACGAGATTCTCTTCCGTATATCCCCATATGGCTACAGCCAATTTGTCTCCGACTCCCAAAATATAATCATCCGGTGGTTTTATGTCTTTTGTCTGTCGATAGAGTTTTAGATTCTGCGATCGAAAGATTTCTTGTCCGTACACTTTGGCGGGGGGATATTCGGGCTCGAGTTCTGCTTCTGCTTCTTCTTCTTTTTCGATTTGTCTTTCTACTGCCTGATCTTTGGGATTGGTTACATTTTCTATCTGCTCGAGTTGCTCGTCAGCACTGACATCGTCTTTGACTTTTGTAGATTCTTGGACATCATCACCGGCTTGACCTTGCTTTTCTTTTTCGATCTCTGCCAGTACTTCTTTGAGTGCCATTTCTGCCTTGGCCACTTCAGCAGGATTGGACGGATCGATTTTATCGATGTCATATCCGCGTTCTTTCATCCGACGTGCCACTTCATCATCATCCACTCCTCGTTTGGCAAGCTCTTCTTTGGCTTGTTCGGGAGTAAGTTGGGCCGTGATGACTTGGCTTACCAATAAACTCAATAGCACCAGTAGTATATACTTATACATGTTACTTCATTATGTTCAAAAGATATCGGCCATATCCGCTCTTTTCTATTTTGATTGCTTCGGCTCTTAACTGCTCTTCATCGATAAACCCTTTGCGGTAAGCGATTTCCTCAATACATCCTATCTTCATCCCCTGCCGTTTCTCGATCACTCTTACAAAATCAGAAGCATCGCTCAAAGAGTCAAAAGTCCCTGTATCCAGCCATGCAGTTCCTCGATCGAATACTTTTACTTTGAGCTCCTCCCGCTTCAGATATATCCGATTGATATCCGTAATCTCCAACTCCCCGCGCGCACTTGGTTTTAGATTTTGAGCTATGCTAACGACACTATTGTCATAAAAGTATAGCCCGGGAACTGCAAAATTGGATTTGGGTTCCTTAGGCTTTTCTTCTAAACTCACTGCCCTATAGCTCTCGTCAAACTCTACAACGCCATATCGTTCGGGATCTGACACTTCATATGCAAATATGATACCACCCTTTGGATGACGACAGTCTGCAAGAAATTTAGTAAAGCCTGATTTATAAAAAATATTGTCTCCCAGGATGAGTGCCACTGTGTCAGAGCCTATAAAATCAGCTCCGATAGTAAAGGCTTGCGCCAATCCCTTGGGTTCCGGCTGCGTAGCATAACTGATCTTGCAACCGATAGCACTCCCATCACCCAAAAGTCTCTTAAATGCCTCGCTGTCATGGGGTGTCGTAATGATCAATATCTCTCGAATATCAGCCAACATCAATACCGACAAGGGATAGTATATCATCGGTTTGTCATAGATGGGCATCAATTGTTTGGAAATCGCCTTAGTAATCGGGTATAATCGCGTCCCCGAGCCTCCGGCCAGTATGATTCCTTTCATTTTTGTGGGTTGAGTTTTATTTGTTGTTACGTGTCAAGACTGTCGCATGGATAGGCTTCTCACTGAGTGTACATCTTATCATAATACTCCTGATATGCACCACTAGTGACGCGGTCCAGCCAATCTTGATTTTGAAGATACCAATCTACTGTAGCTTCCAATCCGGTTTCAAAAGTATATTCAGGGCTCCAGCCCAATTCTTTTTCGATTTTTGATGCATCAATGGCATAACGCAAGTCGTGCCCGGCGCGGTCTTTGACAAAGGTGATAAGATCTTGAGATGAACCTACAGGACGATGGAGTTTTTTATCTACCGTATCACAGAGGAGTCTGATCAGATCGATATTTTTCCACTCGTTGAGTCCGCCAATATTGTAGGTCTCTCCATGCCGCCCTCGATGAAAAACCTGATCGATAGCACGTGCATGGTCTTCTACATGAAGCCAGTCGCGGACGTTTTCGCCCTTGCCATAGACAGGTAATGGTTTTTTTTGCACAATATTGTGGATAAATAGGGGGATGAGTTTTTCAGGAAACTGATTAGGGCCGTAGTTATTGGAACAATTGCTGATAACTACCGGCATATGGTAGGTATGTCCCCAAGCCCTGACTAAGTGGTCTGATCCGGCTTTGGAAGCAGAATAAGGACTCCTTGGGTCATAGGGTGTTTTTTCGGTAAATAATTCCCTATCCATCGCCAATGACCCATAAACCTCATCTGTACTGACATGATAAAAAATTCGATCCTCAGTCGCCTCTTTCCACGTATCGCGCGCTGCATGCAGCAAATTGGCAGTTCCGAGTAGATTGGTTTTTATGAAGATCAGCGGATCCGAAATAGAGCGATCCACATGCGACTCTGCCGCTAGATGTATCACATGGGTGATGCTTTTGTTTGTGAATAATTCATGGATAAACAATTCATCTGTAATACAGCCTTTGACAAATGTATAGTTTGTAGCGTTTTCTATATCGCGCAGATTTTCCAAATTTCCGGCATAGGTCAGCTTATCTAGATTTATTATGTTATAACTAGGATATTTGGAGACAAACAAGCGTACCACATGACTGCCTATAAATCCCGCTCCTCCGGTGATCAGTATATTTTTTTTGTTCATTGGATGTATTGTTTTCTCTGTATATAAAAGAACTTAGAACCAGATGTTGATATTGTAAGTTTTGCCAAAACAAGTCCTAAATAGTTGTATAATGCCAAATGGTATAATACTCTATGGTATAAGGACTAGGTATTTAAATAGTTTCTTCTGATTAGCTACAAAATCATACCGGCACCTACAGTCTCGTGTGTGGCTTCATCGATGAGGATAATACTACCTGTAATGCGGTTCTGGTTGTAAGGATCTACAAAAAGAGGTTTTGTAGTACGCATTTTGATCCGAGCGATATCATTCATACCTATTTGGAGTGCATCTTGCTGTCTATGGAGTGTATTGATGTCCAGTTTATATTGTATTTCTTTGATGATACACCTAGCTTCGCGAGTCGTATGCAGGATGGTATATTTGCCCCTGAGCTGCAAGGGTACTTCATGGAACCAGCAGATCATCACATCGAGATCTTGGGTTGATCGGGGCTGATTATTGGGTCGTACGATCATATCACCACGGCTGAGATCGTATTCGTTTTCTAACAAAATCGTTACGGACATCGGTGGGAAGGCTTCACTCAATTCTCCATCCGCACAGTCTATTTTGGCTATTTTGGTCGTAAATCCTGTAGGTAATAGCATCACCTCATCTCCTTTTTTTAGGACTCCTCCTGCTACACGTCCTGCATAGCCTCGATAATCATGATATGCATCCGAAAACGGACGCAGCACATACTGCACCGGAAAACGCACATCGATATAATTCATATCGCTGGCTATGTGGACATTTTCGAGATAATACATCAAGGTACTGCCTCCGTACCAATCCATATTTTCTGATCGATGTACTATATTATCACCCAGTAGCGCCGATACAGGTATAAAGTGAATGTCTCTAATCCGGAGTTTGGCAGAAAATTGTTCCAGCTCTTCTTTGATAGCTTCATAGCGACTTTCGTCAAAATCTACCAAATCCATCTTATTGATACAAAAGACCAGATGTGGTATCTGGAGCAAGGATGCGATAATGGCGTGTCGTCTCGTCTGCTCTTGTATGCCTTTGCGTGCATCTACGAGTACGAGGGCGACATTGGCGGTAGAGGCACCGGTCACCATATTGCGTGTGTACTGTATGTGTCCGGGTGTATCTGCTATGAC
>JAJRUR010000073.1 GCA_024277695.1 Bacteroidota bacterium
ATGAGTGGTTTGTCGATGATGAACCGGTAGAGGACGGACTCGACTATACGGTTGCAATGTCCGATTTCTTATTATTGGGATATGATATAGATTTTTTGACGCGAGAACATCCACAAATCAATTGGATCGAACAACCCGACAAAAATGACCGAGCAGATGCACGGAATGATATCCGAAGGTTGATCATCCAATACATGAAGAGTATAGAGAGATAACAAAAATTCCGGTAGTCTTGATATACAATGCATTTGGGATATCTTCTTAGTATTTCTTACAATAAATATCCAAAATTCTTAGTTTTCTCATAATTTTTTCCAAAGTTGTTGTTAAAAACTCTCCTGACTTTCGTATAATACTATATATTGTACTAAATATTGCGTATTAACACATCCAAAATATGAAAGCGTTGATAAATTCATTTCTCTACTGTTATTTTTTCATTGGAGTTTGTAGTCCTGCTTTCAGTACCCCACAGGAGAACAAAAAACCGCAGGTAGAGCGCTCATTTATCCAAAATAAAGGACAGTGGGGAGAAGAAACACGATATTTGGTTAAAAAACGACAGGTACAAATCCATCTATTGGATGATGGATATATCGTATCCCAAGCCAACGAAGAAGACCTTTTGCGTATCAATGACTATCACGTATCGGGGCAAAAAACCGCAAGAGATTTTAGTCTGAGTGGACATAGTTACCGAATGCGTTTTATCGGTAGCCACAAGCCACAAGCAGAAAAATCTACTAATCCGTCAGAGGCTTATTATAATTACTTTTTGGGCAATGACTCTAGTCAATGGGCATCTGATGTTAGAAAATATGAGCGCGTCGAGTTCAAAGAAGTCTATCCCGGGATAAATATTGCAAATTATGTGCTCGATGGCAAGCTAAAATACGATTGGATTGTAGCAGCTCATACTGATCCAAGTGTGATACAGTGGAGCTATGAGGGTGTCGATGAACTATACCTAGAAGACGGTAGTCTGCATCTATGTACCGGAAACAGCAAGGTAATCGAACAACGACCTTATGCATATCAAATAATAAACGACAAAACGATAGAGCTAGCTTGTCGCTACAAAATCGATGGTCAGAAGATTGGTTTTGATTTTCCGGAAGGATATGATCCTGATTGGTCAATCATCATCGACCCGATCTTAATTTTTTCGAGTTTTACAGGTGCCCAAGGAGACAATTGGGGAGTGACTGCCAGTTATGATGAAGCGGGCAATCTCTATGCAGGAGGTGTAGCCTTTGGACTTTATCCTACCACACCCGGAGCGTGGCAGCAAACAGGTACCGGTCTAGATATGGGTATCAGTAAATTTTCGTCAGATGGTTCACGACTGATCTATAGCACTTACCTTGGAGGTAGTAGCACAGATATACCGAATAGCTTGATAGTCAATTCTAGAAATCAACTTGTCATACTAGGTACTACCGGCTCGAGTGATTTTCCCGTCACAACCAATGCTTTTGACCAAATTTTTAATAGAGGTCGCCTTATTGTAGATGTATATTCCTTCAATGTCGGCTCGGATATCTCTCTTTCTGTGCTATCTGCAAATGGATCAGCTCTAGTTGCATCCAGTTATGTCGGAGGATCTGGTAATGACGGTACCTTTACAATTGATTATGGAGAGAATAACTACGGTGACCTCCTTCGGGAAGAAATAATACTTGATAGCCAAGACAATATCTTTGTGGCCTCCAATACGCAATCCAACGACTTTCCCATAACGCCTGCGACTTTGCAACCAATGTCTGCAGGCAACATGGATGGTGTGGTTTTTAAAATGACTCCCAATCTATCTAATATGATATGGTCATCCTATCTCGGAGGCTCCGGAGATGATGCCTGTTTTTCTATCCGTCTTGATGCCGCTGAAAGACCTATCGTTGCAGGATTTAGTTCGAGTTCTGATTTTCCGGTTACACCCAATAGTTACAAAACCAGTAATAGTGGCATCGATGGATTTGTAGCGCGATTTTCTCAAGATGGTAGTCGCCTCGAGCGATCGAGTTATATAGGTACCTCTGATAATGATGTGGCCTTTTACATCGATCTGAATAGTAGCGGAGACATCGTCATATTGGGTCAGACTGCATCACCTTTTTATCCCATCATCAATGCTGACTACAGCAATCCCGGTAGTGCCAATTTTATTCATTGCTTGGATTCTACATTGACGACTACGGTTTTTTCTACCCTTATCGGCACAGGTAGCGGAATCCGTCAACGTCTAGTTCCTGCAGCCTTTCTCGTGGATACTTGTGACCAAATCTATGTCTCCGGTTGGTTTGGTCGAGTGAATGATGAAGTATCAAATTTTAATTTTCCAATTACATCGGATGCTTTTGACCCCATTACTGACAATAGTGACTTTTATCTATTAGTACTTAAGGCCAATGCAGAGAGTCTGGTCTATGCTACCTACATGGGAGGACAAATCTCTGACGAACATGTCGATGGTGGCACCAGTCGATTTGACAAAAACGGCGTAGTATATCAGGCTGTTTGTGCCGGTTGTGGTGGCAATAGTGACTTTCCTACTACTCCGGATGCTTATTCTAATCGCAACAATGCAGGAAATTGCAATTTGGCAGCATTTAAGTTTGACTTTGAACAACTTAATTTCGAACCGGAAATAGAAGTAGGTCCGGAACTCATAGGATGTGCACCCCTTACTGTCAACTTTATCAATCGATCACTAGGCGATAAGAGTGTACTATGGATATTTGGAGATGGAACGAGCTCGACTATGGAAAGTCCTGTCCACGTTTTTCAGGATACCGGTACTTACGAAGTAGTATTCGTCGCTTACCCATTTTCTACTTGTTTGGTCCCGGACACTACAATACTCACGATACAAGTCTTTCCGCCCCTTCCTACTTCTACAACAGAAATCTTAAAATGTCCACTACAAATTTTAGATTTGACTTCACCTGTAGATGACCCAAACGCCACATACTCTTGGAGTACAGGGGAGCAAACACGCACGATACAAGTAATCGATAATGGTACCTATATCGTACATACTGATATCGATTTGTGCTTTCGATTGGACACCTTTATTATAAACTCTCACGGTCTTGACGTGTCTGTTAATGCCATGCTCCAAGATGGTTTTAATATCTCTTGCAACGGGGCTGATGACGGATCAGTTATTGCTAGACCTACCAACGGTCAAGCTCCTTATACTTATCTGTGGGACGATGGATCTACAGATTCTGTTCGGACGAATTTGGCCCCCGGCATGTATATCATTACAGTTACTGATGATGAGCTATGTATAGCAATAGATACGGTGATCATTACAGAACCACCGCCTATCCGTATAGAGCTATTTACTCCGGATCTCGATTGTAACAATCCTGACGAAGCACGTATTGAAGTTAAGGCAAATGGTGGAAACCCTCCCTATCGGTACCAAGTCAATTCGGGAATACCACAAACTGATACTGTATTTCCAATCGAACAAACCGGCGCTTACCAAATCACCGTTACAGACGACAGCGGTTGCTTCAAAGATACTACTATCCAAGTATTTGTTCCGG
>JAJRUR010000074.1 GCA_024277695.1 Bacteroidota bacterium
GCTCTAAATTTTGGGCATACTGTGGGACATGCAATCGAAAGTGTCTTTCTTGAAGACCAAGTGCCGATCACCCATGGCCAAGCAGTAGCATTGGGGATCATCGCCGAATCTTGGCTTTCTAGTGAGCGAGGACTGCTCAGCCACTTGCAATGGCTGGAAATAAAAAACTATGTGCTGAGTTGTTTTGACTTGCCGGTCATCGATCGGTCTGTCTTTGCCCGAATCATACAATACTGCACGAAGGACAAGAAAAATAAAAACGGGACAATACTTGCCGCCCTGATCGGGCCCGTTGGCAGCTATCATATCGATATGCAGATAAGCCGAGATGATATTGCGGATGCTCTATCGCTGCTCCCTGTGTCATAGTTTTTGTTTTGACGAAAGTTAAGAAGAAGAAGGATGCCTACCGGTATGTACTGCACAATGCGTGAGGGATAGTAAGGGCGCGAGGTACGAGCGGTCCGGAGCTCGTGTAGTGCAGTATCTGCGTGGGCGAGCGCAGGACGGGAGCCTTTGGCGTACCCCTGAATAGCCCGACCCGAGGAGACGAGGGGCACGCCCATATACATATTATTGAGTATCCTAATTGCTTTTTTGATTGCCTTTGATTTTGTTATCTTTGTATTTTATAAAAATGAATAATTAAAAAGGAACAATCCATGAAAATCTTTAATATTATGATATGTATGCTCGCCATCATTTCTTGCAGGATGGATAGTAAGGATCCATCAAGAGCTACCTCCGCCAATGCTCTATTGCAAGACTGGGATACGCCATTTGGTACGCCTCCGCTGGACAAAATAGCCTCTGAGGACTATTTGCCGGCATTCAAGAATGCGATGAAAATGCATAGGGAGGAGGTTCAGCGAATAGCTGAAAGTGCTGAAGTCCCTACATTTGAAAATACGGTAGTTGCTCTGGAGCAGTCCGGTAGTATGCTCAAGCGTGTCCAAGGAGTTTTTGATGCAGTCCAAGCTGCCAATACCAATGATGTGCTCAAAGCCACTTCCAAAGAGGTGCGTCCATTGTTAGCAGCCCATTATGATCAGATCGAGATGAATAAGACCTTATTTGATCGGATACAAAAGGTCTATGCTAATAGAGATCGTCTCGGTTTGGATGCTGAAGATCAGCGATTGCTCAGTGAGACGCATAAATCATTTGTCCGGTCGGGAGTAAATCTGCCCGATGAGCGAAAGAAAAGACTCAAGGCTATCAACAAGCGGTTGGCAACACTCTCACAGCAATTTGATGATAATCTACTCGCAGAGACCAATGATTTTGATCTGTATGTCACGGAAGAAAAAGATTTGGGTGATCTACCGGATAATTTTAAGGAAGCGGCTGCCGAGGAGGCAAAGAAGCGGGGACATGCATCGGGCTGGTCATTTACGCTTCAGCGACCTAGTATGTATCCCTTTTTGGACTATTCGCCCAATCGCGCTATGCGCAAGAAAATATTGGACGGATATGCACAACGAGCCAATAACGATAACGAACACGACAATAAAGCGGTCATTGAGGAGATGGTACGTCTGCGGACGGAGCGGGCGCAGCTGCTCGGTTATGCAAGTCACGCCGAATATGTACTGGCTGATCGTATGGCAGAACGTCCTCAGCGCGTCTATGATCTGTTGGATAAAATCTGGAAACCCGCTTTGGAGACCGCTGAGCGAGATCGGGATTTGCTCGCCGCTCGAATGAAGGCGGACGGCATAGATGGAACATTCGGGGCGAGTGACTGGCGGTATTATGTACGCAAGATTAGAGAAGAAAAATATAATTTTGATGAGGATCAGACACGACCTTACTTCGAAGCTAATGCCGTAAGAGATGGAGCACTGGCTCTAGCCACCAGATTGTTCGGGCTGAGTTTCAAGAAGCGAGATGACATAGCTACTTGGCATGAGGACCAACAAGTCTATGAAGTGTTAGACCAAGAAAAAAAACACCTCGGTATCATTTATTTTGACTTTTATGCCAGACCTTCAAAGCGTGGGGGTGCCTGGATGAACGAGATCAGACCTCAGTCCAACGTAGATCAATACGTTACTCCAATAGTAACTAATAATTTCAATTTTCCGGCACCGACGGCGGGTGCGCCATCCTTGCTGAGTTTTTCTCAAGCCCAAACCGTATTTCATGAGTTTGGACATGGACTACATGGCTTACTCTCCGATGTCAAATATGCTTCACTTTCAGGGACTAATGTACCGCGAGATTTTGTGGAGTTTCCCTCACAAGTGATCGAAAACTGGATGGCGGAGCCCAAGGTTTTGAAAGAGTATGCTAAGCATTATAAGACCGGTGAAGTGATTCCGGATGCGATGATCAAAAAAATGAAGCAAGCCAATGGATTTGATGAAGGTTTCAGAACGGTCGAGTATATGGCCGCAGCCTATCTAGATATGGACTGGCATACGGTGACCGATACGCTCCACAGAGCGACTGAAGATGTCGAGCGCAGTTCGATGGGACGCATCGGATTGATACCGGAGATATTGCCGAGATATCGCAGTACCTATTTTGCACACATAGCAGGTGGGTACTCCGCCGGATATTATAGTTATATTTGGTCGGAGATATTGGATGCTGATGCTTTTAAAGCTTTTGTGGATTCCGGTGATGTACTCAACCCGCAACTGGCAAAAAAGTATGAAGAGATGCTCGCTTCCGGTGGTACCAAATCAGGCATGGCACTCTACAAAGACTTTAGAGGTCGCGAGCCGAAAATCGAAGCTTTGCTCCAACGAAAAGGATTTTTATAGAACAGTTTATGTCAAAGTCTGCATCCTAGCTAGTCCTTGATTAAGGCTTTCTTTAATATGGTCGTTTTGTCTCGGACCCGTAAGAGCTAATATTGGGTGCTTTGAGAGCGTCTCTCTAATTGCTTTCTTTATACTTCGTGTTATTTGTATAAGGCAAAAGAAAAGGTAATATGATTATTGCACATATACATAGAGATTCTTTTTTGAGTTTAGTCAATACCCCTCGACATCATCTCCGCCGCGCCGGTCAGCTACACCGATGAGCATACCGCCCCTCTGCATGACAGCATCTACCAATCCGATCCGCTGGGTTGTGTTGATCGCATGTCCCATAGATTTGAGTTGTTGGAGCGTGAGCGAATCAAACCCGTCTTGCTCGATCGTTATCTGTTCGGGTAGCCACTGATGATGAAAGCGGGGAGCAGCGACAGCTTCTTCGAGTGTCATGTTAAAGTCTATGATATTGATGATGATTTGAGCTACTGTTGTGATGATCGTCGAACCTCCGGGAGTTCCTACCACGAGAAACAGTTCCTTATCTTTTTCGACTATCGTCGGGGTCATAGAACTCAGCATCCGTTTGTATGGTTGTATGGCATTGGCTTGATTACCGATGAGACCGAAATAGTTGGGCACTCCGGGCTTGGCACTAAAATCATCCATTTCATCATTTAGTAAAAAACCTGCACCCTTTACAAATACTTTGGATCCGAAGTTGAGATTTAATGTTGTTGTGAGCGATACGGCATTTCCCGAAGTATCTACTACAGAAAAATGGGTGGTCTCATAACTTTCGAGATCTTGATAAAAACTCTTTGCATAGATCGAATCGCTTGCACGTGCTGTATCCATACTGATTTTGCTTGCTTGAGCCGCCAAATAATTTTCTGCCAGCAAGGAGTCGATCGGTACGGGGTAAAAATCCATATCACCCAAATGCTCGGCTCGATCTGCATAAGCGAGTTTTTCGGCTTCGGCCATCAAGTGGATATGCTGCCATTTGTGAAAGGGCATCTTGCCCAATTCGTAAGGTTCTATAATTTTGAGTATTTGAGCCAGCGTGATTCCTCCACTGGATGCCGGGGGCATGGAGTAGATGGTGTATCCACGATAGTCGGTTTGGATCGGCTTGCGCCAAACTGCACGATACTGTTCTAAGTCTTGAAGAGTAACAATCCCATGGTGCTCTTGCATGGTTTCGATGATGTACGCTGCGGTTTTGCCTTTATAAAATCCGTCGGCTCCCTGCTGCGCTATGCGTTTTAGTGTATTGGCTAGACTCTGCTGTAGGAGCAGATCTCCACTTTTCCAGGCCTTGGATCTTACAAATGGAATGTCCGTTCCGTTATATTTGATAAATTGTTCTCTAGTCGTATTGAAGCGTCGAGCTTCTCGTGCATCTATGCGAAAACCTTTTTCGGCGAGTTCGATAGCGGGCTGGAGTAGAGTAGCCCAAGGGAGTGTTCCATAGCGCCGGTGTGCAGTGTACAAGCCCTTAACGGAGCCGGGTATGCCCACGGAAAACGCACCTTCTCTGCTGATTTGGGGGCGTACATTACCCAAACTGTCCAAATACATATCGCGATGTGCGGCTCCGGGAGCTACTTCTCTAAAATCTAGAGCCTCCGTAAGACTATCTGCCATCCTTATGATCATAAATCCACCCCCACCTATATTGCCGGCACGCGGATATACTACTGCTAAGGCAAAATGGATCGCTACGGCTGCATCTATGGCATTGCCACCTAAACGGATCATTCGGATACCTGCGTCTGATGCCAAAGGATGAGCAGTTGATGCCATTGCACGCTCTGATTGGGCTAGCTTGTCCAGCGGATAGGGTACTTTATCCTCTCTGCAAGAGGAGAGCACTACAGCTATCACAAGAAGACAAATACTCGCCGTAAAGATATTTGTCTTGAGACTATATATGATTTGGGTCATTTTGTCGTTTAGAATTTGTGGAGTAAATATAATTCTTTCGAAAGGATTCAAATCCATCTTATAATAAAATTTATTTATTTGGTGTGTGCGATGTTAGATGATGGAGGCTTTGACATACAAATAGCTCGCATTGATCTGAGGCTTCGGCTTAAAAA
>JAJRUR010000075.1 GCA_024277695.1 Bacteroidota bacterium
AAGCGTAACGACACCGGAATAAATTGTATCTCCAGTCATCGCCTGCATACCATTATCATCACCATCTGTGTCATCGTTTGGAGTATCAGAATCGGCAGTTTCATCAGATGATTGCGGCTGATTGGCCGGTGGATTGACGGCTACGATATAATCACCCGGAGACAAATCGTCAAAAAAGTAATTACCCATAGCATCTGTCGTATCCGTAGCGATCAGAGTATCCACGCCGGGCGTGTACATACCATCCATATCTACGTCATCGAAGAGGAAAACTTCTACTCCCGGGATACCATTTTCTCCCGGATCTTGCATGGCGTTATTATTGGTATCTTCAAACACAGTTGACCCCAGCGTCAGACCTGGTATCAATCCGAAGTCCACGGTCATATCACCATTGGCATCTGTACCGGCATTTGAGGGATCATCTTGATCTCCACCCGAGCCGGATTCTGCAGCACCTGTAGGCTCTGTACCTGCCATCAGACTGATAGAAGGAGAGAAAATTTCGTCTCCGGCTCCTACCTGTGTACCGTTATCATCGTTGTCTAAATTATCATCATTGGGGTTCGTAGGTGTACTACTCAACTCAAGACCGTTTGGTGGTATAACACTTACTATATAATTACCATCTGTGAGTCCATCGAAGAAATAGTTTCCGTTGGCATCGGTTGTGTCCACAGCGATAGGAGGACCATCAGGCACACCATCCATGTCTGCATCGAGGTATAGATTGACTACTACACCTTGTACGGGCATTTCTCCCAAGTCGAGAGAACCATCATTATTATCATCAGCCCATACGGTACTACCGATACTATTGACCGGGAGGAAAGCGGGATCTGATCCATCGCCATCGGTTGCGGGGTCTGTATCACCGGGCATTCCGGTTCCATCACCGTTGACAGCATCATCCGAAGGTGTATTTACAGCTCCACCGGGGTTATTGGTCGGGTCATTGTCATAAGGACCGTCCACATCGAGCATACTGGCATCTGCACCACCAACAAGGGTAGCGCCACTAATTTCGGCCACATTGGTACGATCATCCGGACCTCCCGAGGTTGGTTCCATGGTTAAGAAAATCATCAACTGCAGAGAGTCGTTGGGGGCTAGATTAGCACCTACTGTATTATTAGTAGCAGTGCCATCCATATTATCCGTCCATCCTGCATTGCCCGGATTTGCTGTAGCAAATGAGTATCCGGCAGGGATATAATCCGTTACTTCGATATCTTCCATTGTGACATTACCTTGATTATAAACGGTAATGAGGAATTTGATATCTTTTCCGATAAGCGGAGGAGCGGGAAGCATAAAAGTAGGATCTACTTTTTTGGTCAAAGCCAAATCTACAAAATCAGGAATTGCAGGATCAGAGTCATCTTCGTCTGTGGCGGGGTCTGTATCACCGGGAGCACCCGATCCATCACCCATATTGGAGTCATCAGATGGAGAGCCTACCTGACCACCGGCATCGTTGGAGAAATTACTATCTCCGTCACTATCTGTATCTTGGAATGCTCTATCCAGTCCAAGTGTATCTATAATTCTTGAGACCTCAGCTATATTGACCCAATCATTGAGTGGAGTGTTCGTAAATACTGTTGTGAGCACTATTTGAATAGTTGCCATTTCCATACCTTCAAAGTGTGTGCCATCAGCATCTGCATAGTCATAACAGACTACATTAGCTCTACCCATTGGGTCAGCATACCAACCGGGATTGGCTGCAAAGTCAAACGGGGCATATCCGCCCGGGATCGTGTCACAAACAGTGATAGTATCTACGGCGAGATCACCTTGGTTTTCTATATTGATATCAAAGGTCACATCTGTACCTGCAACTACAGGTCCTGTAGGAGAGGCAACCGTTTTGGTCAAGGCAATGTCTAGGGTTGGTAAAATACCGGTTGCAGTATCTCTGTCCGTTGCACTAATCAATCCATTGGGGTCATCGGCATTCATTTCTACACAGTTTTCGATTCCGTTGGGATCAACTTTATCCACAGAAACTCTCACCTCAAAAGTATATCTTACAGAATCTCCCGGATTGATCACACCGGTCATCATACCCGGATCTGTAATATTCGGATCGGTATCTCCGTCAAAGGCACCATTTACCGGAGGATAAACAGCGTTGTTCATACGGTTAGCAGTATTACAGGAGTCATTACCCGGATTGACTGTAGAGTCAATTGCAGGCGGAGTCACGATCGTTGCATCGCCCAAACATTCGCTAAAATTATCTGTCAGCGATACGTTATGTAGCTCTACTTGTCCCGTATTTTCTCCGATGATCTCAAAAACTACGAGATAGAATTGAGGGTCATTAGGATCTTCAAGAACAGATACTGTTTCTTTGGTGACGTTGAGCGCCATATCATAGCAAACCGATACATTGTCCCCAGAGCAATCTTCTGCCGGACCGGCTGCACAAGTTACATCTTGTGGGGTACCACAAGTTAAGTTTTCAGGATCCGGATTTCTTCCGTTTACTGACTGTTCTGCCATAAGAGCAGGTGCTCCACCATCTCCGGTATCTCCGAGAGTACCATTACTCATCGTTCCGGCGGCATTAGTATGAGTAGCATTGAAGAATGGGTCTTGGTAGTTACCGCAAGGCAAAAAATCTTCTAGTTGGGGGGTTTCGCTAAAGCTACGTGGACAATTATCCACAAAAGATTGCTGGGGAGTCCACCAAGTATGTACATATAAGGTGTCACAACTGGGCACAAAGCTAGAACAAGCAGCATCCGTCGTTTTATTGGTATTGTTCATAATGGTGTGCATCATACCATCGGGACCATAATACCCGGCGATGGGTATGACCACTGAAGGGTCCAAAAGATTTGGGTCTCCGGCATTGGTACCTGTCCAAGCAGGATTCGGGACAAACCATTGATTGTTCTGAGGATTTTCGAAAGTAATACTATCCAAGGTACCTATGGGAGAAAGTACGTCAATGAGGTTGGTATTTAATACCGTTCCGCAGATATCATCAGGCAGTATGTCCACGGTAGCATTGGTCCCTGTAGTACTGGTAGCATTGCATCCGGCTTGATAATCGGCTTCTCCATGGTGACATATCGTATAGGCTGCGACGATTTCTATCTCACCATCGCAATATACATAATCAGATGCCCCATCGGGTCCGTTGACTACGTCATCTATACTCCGAATAAACTCGAAAGCGAGTCCGGGGATTTGTTCGTAGTTAAAAGAAGCGACGTCTGCACCGTCCACAGTATTGGAGCAGGCCGCATTAGGCATTGAATAAAGATCAGCATCACAGCCTTGGTTCATGTTTCCATCTCCCGTGAGGTTAAATTGTAATGCCCCTGGGTTCTCTGAGGAAGACGCTTCGACAATAATGAAGTGATCCTCATCCTCATCGGAAGAATCATAATCTTTGGAAAACGAAGTCCAACTGAGTCGTGCACAACCAGGTGATGTAAACATCAATCCGCCCGGTGGATGCAACTCTCCGATATTTGGATCAGACGAAGCCGCCAAAGATGGAGATCTGTTGCCCGGTGGGATACTAGCACCTCGATATGGCTGCCAAGAAGCTCCGAAGCAGTTCGTCATATCGCCGTCATAAGTATCACTCCAAGGAGTGTCTTCATCACTATACTGATCTGCAACACCGGTTTCCGAGCCATTGTATGGGCTATAGAGATAGACTGTATCCGGAGCATCCACACAAATTTCTATCCTCCACTTAATGACCGCATTGCCATTGGGGTCTATACCTGCCCAAGAGCCAGCGACTTTGGTACGCAAGTTGTTATCCTGTGCGGATAAGTTGATGCTGAGCATCATAATCAGGAGTGCAAAAAACCCACTCCACGAAGTTAATTTGTTAAAAGGATTCATAAGATTAA
>JAJRUR010000004.1 GCA_024277695.1 Bacteroidota bacterium
GGTTTTCATCACCTGTCGTACGTGATTTGCAGAGGTACGCATCAGGTCCATCTCTGCTTCATTGAGATCAACCTCGATGACTTGTTCGATACCGTTTTTTCCTAATTTTACAGGTACCCCGAGATAAACATCTTGCATACCATACTCACCTTCTAAAGAAACGCAGCAAGGAAATACACGCTTTTCATCTCTTACAATCGCTTCGACCATTTGAGCTGCTGCGGCACCCGGAGCATACCAAGCAGAAGTTCCCATCAATTTGACGAGTTCTCCGCCACCTTTTTTGGTCCTTTCCACGATAGCTTGCAATTGGTCAGCATCGATCAATTCTGTGACGGGAATACCACCCACTGAGGTGTATCGAGGGAGGGGCACCATAGTATCACCATGACCTCCCATCAGAAGAGCTTGAATGTCTTTGGGAGATACATCAAGGGCTTCGGCCAAAAATGCTCTATATCTTCCGGTATCAAGCACCCCTGCCATACCGAACACACGATTACGAGCAAAACCCGAAGCAGTATGTGCAGCATAGGTCATAACATCCAGTGGATTGGATACAATAATAATAATAGGATTGCTCGAGTATTGGAGAATAGAAGCAGTCACCGATGAAACAATCTTGGCATTAGTGGATATCAAATCATCCCGACTCATACCCGGCTTTCGAGGAATACCTGCAGTAACGACAACTATATCAGAGTCTGCCGTGTCCTGATAATCTTCCGTACCTTTAAGACGAGTACTAAAATAGTCAATAGGTGCCTGCTGCCAAGTGTCCAGGGCCTTGCCACGTGCCAGATCTCCTATTAAATCCAAAAGAACTACCTCATTAACGATATCTTTGTGTGCCAAAACATTAGCTACAGTCGCTCCTACATTTCCTGCACCGATAACTGATACTTTACTCATATTTTTGTTGTTTTTTATTTATTTTAATAATCGCACAAAGGTACAACTTTTCAATCTGAATCAAGTATCAGATATCCTACATTTATTACTTTTTTTGGATTATTAAAATATTTTCTTTAGTTTTGAAACTCCTTATAGCCATTAAATAATTTTAAACCACATTATGAAAATCAAATTGTACAGTTTAGTTTTACTTCTTTTCTTTGGACTCCAAGGCTACAGCCAAGAGTGCGGAACCATTTTTGGGCAGGAAGATATCGACAGAATCGAGCGAAATAAAATACGAATAGCTGAAGGCCTCGTAAAATCACGTGCCTTTACATATATACCTGTCAAGTTTCATCTTATCGCTACTACCGATGGTGAAAATCGGGTCAGTTATAGTGATGTACTAGACCAACTCAACAATCTCAATCGCTCCTTTCATCACCAAGAAATCCAATTTTATTTAGAGGACAGTGAAGAGTTGTTTAATGAGTTTGATCACACGCCGAGTTATAATGACCCAAGAAGTGGAGGTGCCAATTTTAGGATGAATAGTCAACGAGTCAATAATGCCATGAATGTATTTTTGGTAGGAAATATCGGTACAGGACCGGGTGGAATAGGCCAAACTTTGGGATATTATACCGGTAGCAATGATTGGATCGTCCAACTGAAGTCTGAAACCAATGATTTCACATCAACCCTCGTACACGAGATCGGCCACTTTTTTAGTATAGGGCATCCCCATTTGGGATGGGAGTCTGACCCTTTTGGTGATCAGACAGATGAGCGTGGTGTTCCTGCACCGAGTTTTACACCGAGTGGTGGACTGACGGAGCGCGTAGATCGCTCAAACTGTGGCCAAGCCCAAGATCGTCTATGTGATACTCCTGCTGACTACAATGGTATTTGGTTCTCCGGACCTTGTGTACCGTTAAATATGCCTGCGATCTTGGATCCCGTAGGTGACACTATCCACCCTCAAGCCAATAATTATATGAGCTACTTTGGTTCTTGTTCTTCTTACGTGTTTACCGATGAGCAAAAAGACCTGATCACATCTGACTTAGCCTCTCCCAGGAGAAATTATTTGAGACCCGGCCTAGCACCTCCATTAGATTCGATTGTGGATCAACTACAAACCAGCTACCCGCAAGATGGACAAAAAGTACAAAATGGTGAGCCCATCACTTTTGATTGGGAAGATGTGCCCAATGCAAAATACTATCTGATCAAAATCGCAGAAAATCGATCCCTACGTAGAAATCTCCAACAGTATATCGTAGAAGAATCTCAAATCACTTTAGAAGATTTTAAGAATGATCAAACATATTATTGGACAGCCAGACCATTCAACTCCCACTTTGCACCTTTAGAAGCCATTTCAGTTAGAAGTAGCTTCATAACGGATGACATCACTTCTATTCGGGATCTTGAAGAGATCAAAGCTTTTGAGATATTTCCAAATCCTCTGCTGCATACCGATCTGGAAGTAAGCTTCATCACTACCCAAATACTCCACGATGCCCAAATCCAAGTTACTGACCTCACCGGCAAAATTATGATTCGATCTACTATCGGTGATCTCACTGCCGGTACCCAAAACATAAGTCTGAAGCTCCAAGACTTGTCCGGGGGACATTACTTTGTTCAGCTCATCAGTGCCGAAGGGATTCTAAGTAGAAAACTAATAAAATTATAAGCCGATAATCACTTGTTCAGTCACGTATTATTATAGCCTTATCTCATAATTGATAAGGCTATAATTTTTTATGTAAGCCAATATATTTATGTCCGGTAAAATTTCTATTCTGATGCCTTTTAAGAATGCCGAAGCATATATAGAACCTTGTATGAGCTCCATCCTCCGGCAGTCTTATCGACACTGGGAGTTAATTGCAGTCGATGATCACTCGACGGATAATAGTGCTGCAATCGTCAGCAGATACCAAAAGACAGATGCACGTATCCGCTTGATAGCTAATCCGGATTCCGGAATCATCCATGCCTTGCGAAATGCTTATGCGATATCCGCCGGGATCTATATCACTCGAATGGATGCCGATGACCTGATGCCGGAGCACAAGCTAAAAATATTAATGGAACTGCTTGTCCGCTTTGGCAAACAACATGTAGCGACGGGAACAGTCCAATATTTTTCTGAACAAAGTCTAGCGGATGGTTATCAAAGATACCAAAACTGGTTAAATAATATGATGCTCCGGGGAGGACACTACGACGATATATATAAAGAGTGCGTCATTCCTTCTCCTGCTTGGATGGTGCATCGAGAAGATCTGGACAGATGCGGAGCATTTCAGTCGGATATCTATCCGGAAGACTATGATCTATGCTTTCGATATTACAGGCATGGTATTCGGGTTGTATCCACTAGTGATCTGGTCCACTACTGGCGAGACCACCCTACCCGGACATCACGCAATCATCCTCATTATGCAGACCATCGTTTTTTGGATCTTAAAATGAAATATTTTTTAGAAATAGATTATGATCCGAACAAAGAACTGGTACTTTGGGGAGCCGGAAAAAAAGCAAAAATTATAGCCAAGCATCTTATTGCAGCTCAAGTACGCTTCCATTGGATCAGTAATAACTCTAAAAAAATAGGGCATAACCTTTATGACCAAATCATCAAGCCCATTGGGCTAATAAAAGATCTATCACCACTTCATATCATAGTAACACCTGCCAATTTGAAAGATCAAAGCGATATCAAAAACCAACTAGCAAAAATGCATTTGAAGCCGAGCAAAGACTATTTTATGTTTAGCTGATCACGATAAACATACCCATGCAGCAATTTATCTCCTGATTCTAAAAAAGTTTACCTTCGCCTAGCAACATCGGACTATGTATCACTATAGCATCATCATACCTGTATATAACCGACCTGATGAAGTCGATGAACTCCTACAATCCTTAGTAGATCAATCGTATAAAGACTTTGATCTGATCATCGTAGAGGACGGCTCGACGAAAGATTGCAGATCCGTAGTTAGCGCATATCAATCAAGACTTGATATAGCTTATTATTTTAAAGAAAATTCAGGTCCCGGTGCTAGTCGCAATTTTGGTATGCAGAAGGCAAAAGGTGATTATTTGGTATTTTTTGATTCGGATTGTGTGATTCCGTCGGAATATTTACTAAAAGTTGATCAGTATCTGCAGTCCGATCCCTTGGACTGTTATGGTGGACCGGATGCGGCGCATGCATCATTTTCTGATGTACAAAAAGCCATCAACCAAGTCATGACTTCCTTTATCACTACCGGTGGTGTGCGAGGCAATCAAAAGCAAATCGATCGATATCAACCTCGATCCTTTAACATGGGGATAAAAAAACAAGTTTATGACAATATAGGAGGCTTTTCGGATTTGCACCCGGGAGAAGATCCTGATCTGAGCTACCGGATCATGCAAGCGGGTTACACTACCGGATTGATTTCTGAGGCATATGTATATCATAAACGACGGATAGATTTTAAAAAATTTGCCACGCAAGTGTACAAATTTGGGGTAGTCAGAAACATCTTGTTCAAGTGGCATCCCAAATACAAATCACCTGTCTATGCCATACCGAGTCTTTTTCTCGTAGCTACTGTTCTATTGATTTTTGCAAGCATCATCATGAGATCATGGCTATATTTGCTACCTATAATTTTTGTTGGTGCGGCTGTATTTGTAGAGAGTCTGTTCAAGACCAAAAGCCTTTGGATAGCAGCGATGTCTGTTCGAGCAGCATATACTCAACTCTATGCCTATGGCTACGGATTCTTAAAGAGTTTTTGGATTCTGATGATTCGTAATAAAAACGAACGCCAAGCACTACCCGACTTCTTTTTTTGATTAAAAGATTTTGTCAGAATGCTGATACAAAATAGGATGCTTTGGCAGGACTAGCCTCCAAATATTTTAGAAAAGGGAGTCAAGTAACTTTGCAGTCCGATGACATCATCTCGTATTTCTTCTTTCCATTGATGACCATATAC